>JAYTHU010000195.1:0-59063 GCA_043732305.1 Oligoflexia bacterium | reverse complement strand
CGCTTGGCTATCGCAGCAACCCGCCCGTAGGCTTATGATATCCAAGGTTGAGAAAACTCGGCCAAAAGCTAAAATTGTACCGCAACCGGATAGGCATGAAATTTTCTACCTCGGCTAACGACTATGGTGTGGAGATTTCATATTTTCTCATCATGAAATTATATACAAAGACAAAGTCAATTGGTCGGGCCAGATTCATTTTTTGGTGTCCTTGAAAAAAGAGGGATCCAATCATTTCTGCCAATTAGGCACCCACGCAGCTGTGCGGCCGCCATTGTCTTCAAACAGAAATTTTCCGCGAGATGTTTTTGCTGATTTTTCTTTTCCCCATCGATTATAAAAATCCATGTTTTAGGAAACTTCTCATGATCCGCCCGAACCGCCACGGCTTTTTTGACGACGATTAAAAGTTGCTTGTGCAATTCAGGCACTTGAATCGATTTTAGGTCGCACGTCAAATGATGTGGAGACAATCGCGCTTGATAAAAAATCTCATCGGCTAGCCAATTTCCAATTCCTGCAAATAGACTTTGATCGAGCAGGACCGATTTAATCGTTCAGCCACATGCGTCCAAACCGCCTAGGAGCCTCGCGCCCCAAAGAGCTTTCTTAACTTCCTTTGGAATAGCGAAAGCAAAAGGATAGTTATCTTTGTCGTCGAGCATGATCTTTACAATTTTTTTATTTTTTAGTTGCTCGACGATATTAAGGCGAACTGTTTCAATTTCGGCAAGTTCAGGAATGGTAGAAAGCGACCATCGGTTCAAATCCTTGTCCAATGACATCCGTCTACTCGCTTTCTGCTGTTGAATAATGTATTCGGTGTTTGTATGTTTAGACTATGAAAACTTATGAAGTGAATTTCGATGGTTTAGTTGGACCTACGCATAATTATTCCGGCCTCTCGCACGGGAATGTTGCTTCTATGAGCCATCGCGCTCTTGAATCAAATCCGCAGATGGCGGTGTTGCAAGGTCTTTCAAAGATGAAAAATTTGATGGGAATGGGTCTCAAGCAAGCGCTTTTGCCTCCACACGAAAGACCTCATTTGGATAGTTTGCGCGCCATTGGATTTTCCGGCACTGATGCAGATATTTTGAAAAAGGCGCAAATTGAATTGCCTGATATTCTTCCCGCCGTTAGTTCGGGCTCTAATATGTGGACCGCCAATGCCGCAACAGTCAGTCCGAGCGCTGACACTGCAGATCACAAAGTGCATTTCACTCCTGCGAATTTAATTTCTAAATTTCATCGATCGATTGAAACACCCACAACGGGTAGAATTCTGAAGCGTATTTTCACAAACGATAAATATTTTGTACATCACAGTGCGCTCCCAAGTGCTCCGGCATTTGGTGACGAGGGGGCTGCCAATCATACTCGCCTTTGCGCAGATTATGGAACACCTGGATTAGAATTTTTTGTTTACGGTCGACATGGATTAAAATCGAGTAGTAAAGAACCTCGAAATTTTCCTGCGAGGCAAACTTGGGAGGCGTCTAAGGCAGTTTCTCAAAACCATTTATTAAATTCAGATTCCATAGTATTTGCTCAGCAAAATCCCGCCGCGATCGATGCGGGAGTTTTCCACAATGATGTGGCTGGGGTGGGAAACAAGAATGTTTATTTCTGCCATGGCGACGCTTATCTAGATAACGCAAATATTATCAGCGAACTAAAAAGAAAGTTTGTAAAAACTTGCGGGCAAGAATTGCATGTTATTCAAGTGCCATCGTCAAAAATCAGTATGGAAGATAGCGTTAAATCCTATCTCTTCAATAGCCAGTTGATTTCTTTGCCCTCGGGAAAAATGGCTTTGATCTTGCCTGAGGAATGCAAAAACAATCCTTCTGTGCATCGTTATCTTCAGGAATTGATGTCAGAACAATCTGAAATCGAAAGTCTCATTTACCTAGATCTCCACCAAAGCATGCGAAATGGCGGAGGGCCGGCATGCTTGAGATTGCGCGTAGTAATGAATGAAAATGAATTGGCAGCATCGCATCAGGGAGTATATCTTACAGACAAACTTTTTGATGAACTCTCGATTTGGGCCAAGGAAAATTATCGTGATCGACTTTCTCCTGATGATCTCGCTGATCCTCTTCTTCTTGTTGAATCAAGAACCGCACTCGATCAGCTCACTCAAATTCTAAAAATAGGTTCTGTTTATAGTTTTCAAAAAATAAATTAACGGAGAAATGAAAATGAATTTATCAGCAAAATTGTTACTAACAGCATTCACCCTTGTGACTGTGAATGCCAGTGCCAAGATTAAAAAAGAAATTGTCGAATATAGACAGGGCGACACCGTCCTTCAAGGTTACCTCGTCTATGATGATGCCGGGCCCAAAATTAAGCCTGGAATTCTGGTGGTGCACGATTGGATGGGGATGACTGATGAAGCAAAAATGAGAACAGAGCAAATGGCTAAAATGGGTTACGTCGGATTTGCTGCCGATATTTACGGAAAAGGGAATCAACCGAAAACGATGGAAGAGGCTGGAAAACTTGCTGGAAAATTCAAAGCCGATCGCAAGTTGCTCCGCGCTCGTGCCCAATCAGCACTTGATAAATTGAGTTCATATTCTTTTGTCGATAAAAAGAAATTGCTAGCGATTGGATTTTGCTTCGGTGGAACAACGGCTCTTGAACTCGCAAGAAGTGGAGCAGCTCTTGTTGGCGTAGTCACATTTCATGGTGGTCTGAACACACCTACTCCTGAAGACGCAAAAAACATCAAAGGTAAAGTCTTGGCTTTGCATGGTGGCGATGATCCACATGTGCCACTCGCTGAAGTCACCGCCTTTCAAGAAGAGATGCGCAAAGGCAAGGTGGATTGGCAATTTGTTTCATTTGGAAACACTGTTCATTCATTCACAATCACAAATGCTGGTAGCGACACCAGTGGTGGAGCGGCTTACAATTCTCTTTCCGAAAAGCGCGCTTTTGCCTACTTTAAGAATTTCTTGAAAGAAGTTTTTTAAAAAACTTATTTGAGAAGATCTGCTTCGCCGGCATCTCGTCTGGCGAAGTATACAAAAGGCAGAGCTAAAATTTGAATAAGACCGCCGACCACAAAGGATGTTCCAAAACTCCATACGTCGGCGGTTTTTCCTAAGATCGGCTGAATCACTACTCCACCCGCTGAACCCATCATGCTATCAAAAGATAAAATTGTTGCCCGCCCATCTGAGGGAATGCACTTATTCAAATAAGATTGTCTCAGCGGAGCCATTGCTGCACCCAAGAGCCCCCAACAACTTAGCAAAGCAATCCCAATCCAAAAATTCTTAGCTAGTCCAAAAAGGCACAAGAAAACTGCGCTTCCCAAGATGACAATGGCAAATAGCGTTGTTCTTTTTCTGAACAATTTTTTCCACAAAGGCACAGAAGCTCCGCCAATAATTTGCGAAGCGGCTACCAGAGATGCCGCAAGTCCGGCAACCGTATAATTATTTGATTTTCCAAAAAGTTCGAGAAGGCGAGGTTGGGCAGCATAAAAACCATAGACCCCTACCCCAGACATGACTGGTGCGATGAACATCACCCATCGTACAGCCGGCACTTTAATTCCACCATTGATTGATTTAGAGATCACTGTTTTCATAGCGGTAAAAAGATTACCCATTTTGTGGGGAGCAAAACCGAGATCGTGCATAATTAAATAAGCGACTATCATTGATATGAAAAGAAAACCCGCACGAATCAGATAAGGAACACCTAAATTTGTGTATTGAGCTACAACTCCGCCAAGGGTTGCTCCTGTGAACATGGCAATTCCTGAGACAACTTGCGCTTTAGCAAAAACATTTTCTAATGCGCCGTCGAATTTTAAGGATTGAAGAGCATCCACCAGCCAAGCGTCTGTTGCACCGGAAAAAAACGTAAATCCTAATCCTAAAAATATGGAATCAAGTGCCCAGATCCAGAAAGGCGAATGATGTTTCCATAAAAAATAATAAATCACAGTGCTCAATATGAGGGTGACACAGCCCAATAGGTAGGATGCACGCCGTCCGAGAGTATCTGCGATTACTCCGGTTGGAATATCAAAGAGCACCATGCCGGCGGTAAAAAATGCATTGGCAGTGAAAGCTTCAGTTCGATTCAGTCCCGCATCGAGTAGAAATAGAGTATTGATACCCCAAATAAACGAACCTGAGAGGGTATTAAATAAAGTGAGGATTAAATAATTTCGCTGTATGTCCTTCGCTTGCATCCCATGGTATACATCCCGTTAACTTAGAATGCGCAATGTAATCTTTTGAAAAGGATCAGTTATGTTTAAAAAATTTTCGGTCGCTGCATTTAGTTTCCTAACTTGGTCTTTGGTAACTCAGGCTTCTGTTGGTGCCGGTTCTGCCAATACTGCAAACTATTACGATCAGTTTCTTTATAAAATTGATGGAGATTGCTCCGAGATACGAACTGTTTGGTTTCATCAAGCTACCACTTGGACCTTTAGCAGCATCGGAAAAGATGTGAGCGGTCGAGATTCATTTTTTGGGTTGAGTTTGCAGCTTTTCCCAAATGGAACATATTATGCTGAGTATGAAGAGCTCTCTACGCTTGATAGTCATTTGGAGACCGTCACCTATGAATCCACGTTCAAAAAACCTATTTCAGGTAGGTGGATAGTTAACGGGAATATTATCTCACTTCAAGGTTTGGGATCTGGCATGCCCTCCCAATTACCCATGACAGCTTTTTCAACACCTCAGGATGCCATCGGGTTTAAACTCGACCGCCCAATTCACAATCATCGTGTGGCGGGCGTAGTTTTGAATCTTGTAAAAACGAGTACCAATCTTGGTCCTCGTGGTGTTTCAATAAATAAATTTTGCGGTCGCAATTAATTCCAGGCGTTGTACATACCGGAGAATAAGTCTCTGACGTATATTGGTAATCCTGCGCCGATGCCTTTGTCAGTATTGATTGCGGCACTGCCGTCGGCGAATCCAACTGACTGACCAAGTAAGATGCTTCGCACACCAATTTGGCCAAAACCCATTCGGAGATCTTTTTCTTTAATCGCAATTGCAAAATAATTCACAATTAAAGTTCGGTTTTCATCGACCTTATAATAAAGCGAGGTCATGTTTCCCCATTTTGCGATGTGATTGAAATGTACGAATGCTTGAATATTCAAAACCTGGGGCTTTCCGGCATAAATGTTCAGTTCATTGATTATACGATCATATGGAGTTGCATCGATTGCAGACAAATCAATGAATCGATATCGACTTGTGATGACTAGCGTGTCCGTGACGGTCTCTGGTAAAAGCTTACGGTTGGCTTGGATGATATCGGACCAAGGTTTTGGAAAAGGAACCGTAGTTTTGATCTTAAATGATTTGTCTGGAAGTTGAATATGAATATTGGTTGGATCGATTTTATTTATCGTTTCTAATCTATTCAAAGTTGTTTCATTGAAAAAAGAAATTGGCTTCTTTACTATGCCCGCAGAACGAGCTTCGAACATCTCAACCGGAATAATTGGTGGACGGAGCTGATCTTTTGTAGGAACGAATTTGGGTTCAAGTTGCTCATCTTTAATCATGAGTGGGCCCGAGTAAATGCGATTCGCCCATGTTTCAAAAGGAATCAGATTTTCGGTGTAGCTAAAATAAATTTCTCCATCGGCGGGAACTCTACTGCCCAATTTAAATTCTAAATTCTTCATAGGAACAATGCGGACCGCACTATAGGCTGAAGCAGAATAAAGTGTTGGCAACAAAGTGAAATAAAGAAATAATTTTTTACTCGTCAGATTAAATATCGGCATGAGCATCTCCATTATTTTTTAGTGTCGAGCGCGCTCTGTCGGTACGCTTCAGAAACAGTGTTTTTACTCATCACAGCTTGAATTTCACCGGTCGATCGATCGGTTGGGGCAATCACCACGCCTGGGGGAGGCGGCGCAAAAGCCTGTGCTTTTTTATAAAAAGTGTAACTAGATTTTAAAATTTTATCGAATATGGGTAGAGCCACATTTGCAGCCGCGAACTTTCCACCTAAAGTTTCTGGTGTGTCGTAGCCAACAAAAACTCCGATGGCAACGTTAGGAGTGAAGCCCACAAACCAGGCATCTTTTAAATCCTGAGTTGTTCCTGTTTTACCAGCTACAAATTGAGCTTGGCTAGCCATGCTGCGTGCGGTTCCACTTTGAACTACGCCTTGAAGCAAGTATCGAATTTGGAAAAGAGTAATGTCATCAACGCCACTAATCTTTTGTCGAGGTAAAACTTCTCCCGCTGAAAGGGTCGCAACATGGGGGGGCACGACGTAGCCTTGATTTGCAATTGCCGAATAAGCTTTGACTGCGGAGAGTAAAGTTGTTTCCTGAGCACCTAGAATGAAAGGAAACACATTGATCGGATCATTGTAGAGTCCAAACTCTTTAGCCAGGAATCTTATCGGACTTAGGCCTATCATTCCCATCAGTCGAGCCGTCATTGAATTATAAGATTGTTCGAGTGCCCATCTCATTGGTCTCGGACCGCCGGAATTTTCGTTTTCAAAATTGCGCGGCGTCCAACTCTGTCCACCAGGTGAAGAAGGTGGAAATGTAATAGGTGCATTGGACAAAAGCAAATTAGGTTGATAGCCCAATTGGAGTGCCGCCATGTAAGTCCACGGTTTAACAAGAGAGCCTGGCTGACGAAAAGCAGTTGCTGCCCGATTGTATTTACTCAAAACATAACTGAAGCCGCCAACCATCGCGAGCACATCACCAGTCCCAACATCCATTGCGATAACACCACCATTGATTTTTGGTGGCTGGACTATGGTGTATTCACTTTTGCCCGACTGCGTGACATAAATCAAATCGCCATAGCTCAATGGTTGTGCCCAAGTTAAAGAGGCGCGTGAAAGTCGTCCAGATGTTCCATCGGCCAACCCAACATTAGCTAAATTCTCGAGAACAACACCGACTTGCCAAGTGTCGACCGGAACTGAAACTTGTCGGGCTCCTCGTATGAAAGCCGCAAACCAAGGTGGCAATTCTTTCTCAACAGCATTTGGGATTTTTTCAGGTTTGGTTTCATCATCTGCGCCGACACTGAAAAGACTGTCTTCCATTTTAGAATCGATGAGATCTCTCAGTTGTTTATTTTTATTGTACTCGGCAATCCCTTTAGAAATTCCTGGCATGATATTGGTGATGGGGCCTTGCCATGTGTATTTACCAGCTGCTACTTCATAAGCAATGAGACCTTCTTCAAGCGCTGCTTCAGCTGTCTTTTGGAATTTTGAATTGATAGTTGTTTGAAGAGTGAATTGTCCATCCGGAATCTTTGCTTGGCGAGTAGCCAATTCGCCTTTGGCGTCAGTCAAATAATCGCGAATATAGTTCGAATTAATGAATCTAGTTTCTCTAGTTATTTTGAACGCCTCAACCATACGCGAGATCTCGGCAGTGGCGGGAATGACTTTTTCATCCACCATTTTGTTAAGAACGAAATTCATACGTTCGACAGTTCGCGCATTTTTCACTTGATAAAGATTAGGGCCTTGCACAAGTCCCACAAGATAAGCTGTCTCGGCGACAGTCAATTTGTTAGGAGTTTTTCCAAAATAAGCTTCGGATGCTTTATAAATTCCCCAGGAATTTCGACCAAAATAAATAAGATTCAAATACAATTCCAAGATTCTATATTTAGCTGCAGTAGGACTTCCCGTCAGAAACAGCATTTGAGTTTCTATTTGACCTGCGAGCAACATCTCACTAATTTTTCTTTCTAGGGAAAGTTTGTCGTTTAAGAAAATGTTTCGCGCAACCTGTTGGGTAATAGTGGATGCGCCTTCAGGTCGGCCTTGACTCGATGAGTTTTTAATTACTGCGCGCAAAATACCTAGCTCATCGACGCCTTTATGTTCAAAAAACCGACGGTCTTCAACGGCAACAAAAGTTAGAGGAACATATTTGGGAAGTTCAGTGATTGAAACCCAGCGTCTGCGTCCATTTTTTCCGTAAATTTCAGCGATTGTTGAGCCATCTGTAGCTAACAAAGAAGTGGACTGTGAAAGTTTGAAATTTCTAAGATCTCCAATGTTTGGAAGACCTTCTTGAATCTCAACATATTTGTCTTCGGCCAATTTTAGTTCGCCATCGAATTCATTCAGAGATGCAGGGTCTGGATTAGGCGTGCAAATCTTTTTAAATACGCTAGAGACCAAATCCATTTTTAATGATTTGCCAGAGCTTTGGTTTGGTGAAAGGCGGTTGGCAGACTCCAAGGTTTTTTGAAAGATTGTTATCATGTCCAATCCGCCGGTGGTGCCACCCATGGGGTTAAGCATTTCATTACAAGCGTGAGAATACATTTCGACAATTTCTGATTTTGGTTTTGTCTGCAAATCTTTTAATGATGGAAACAATGGATTGAAGTTACTTAGAGCGATCAATGCGGTCAATAATAGAATCACAGAGTTTCCTTCAAGAAATTATAAGGTCTATCACTAAATGAAAGCGTTGAGTCTTTTATCGTCACCTTGGTACGTCGGGAATATTTGGCTAAGTTAGCGAAGCATTCGCCTTTCTCGCCGGTTAGATTTTTTTCAACATTCAACTGCCAATCGTTAAACCCACAAGCCATAGCTTCATTAAAAGTGCCCACAGAAATTGAGTTGGTTAAGGTGATAGTTGTTTTTTCATAGCGTAGTTCTACCGCACCTGATTCGGCAGCCTGATCAAGTGCAGGAGTAATTGTTCCCTGATCTTGAACTAGCACTGAAAGCCCGCCGTTAACGCAATTTGAAGTCGTGAACATAAGATATCTTTGTGAAAATATCTGCTCTTTTTGTTCATAGATCACTTGGGCAGCCGGGAAAATTAACCCACCAATATTTTTTTTGTCCTTGATGCATTCCGTAGCATAGCGTCTGCCTTCGGTTATAACCTTGTCACTTGAGGAAATGTTTTCACCAGGGCTATTAGCGCCAGCAGCCGTACCCACATTGGGACCTTTGCCGCAACAGATGAGGGAAGCAGTTAAAGTGAGAGCGAGGCCATGTAAATATAAAGATTTCAAGAACACTCCAATTGTTAGTCAGTTTATGCAACTGATTCCGAAAGAGACTTAATTCTAATATTTCTAATTGCAATCCGAGGGCCATATTTGTAGGTGGGAAACAAGTCGAGTATAGGTAAAATTAACAGTGAGGGTGACTAAACAAATGTCATTTTATAATACATAAAATTGTATTAGATTATTATAGCGCTCGGGTATATATTGTCGGCAATGATAATCACCAAAGAGTTGCCGCGCCGAACTCATCGCGCACCCGATTTCTGTTCAGAAAGTTTAGCCCTCCGGGAGCTGTCGCTTGCGCTTGCCCGTTCTCCAGAAACAATTTTAAATACGCTCGTTGAAAAAGCTTCTGGTTTTTGCCGCGCGGATTCAGCGGGCATTACGCTTGTTGAATATGTTGAAGGCAAAGAAACTTTGCGTTGTCATGCTGCGACCGGAGATTTAGTTTCGCTTTATGGGGAAACTTATCCGCGAGATTTTAGTCCATGCGGTCTTTCTATAGACAGTGGAATGATTCAGCTTCTTAGAGAGCCAGGTCGAGACTATAAATATTTATTAGAAATGGGCTTACCCATTCATGAAATGTTAATCATTCCTTTTATTTTTGACGGAAAATCTCAAGGGAGTCTTTGGATTATGTCTAGTCATAAAAATAGAATCTTTGACGGCGAGGACGCTCGTCTATTGCAAGCTTTCGCTGATTTCGCTTGCGCCGCCGCTCATGTTTATAAGGTAACGGCTGAACAGCGAGAACAAAAAGCGATCATGATTCATGAGAGAGAGCGACTTTTATCCACTTTCATGGATGCTCCTGTTTCTATTTCTATTTATCGTGGTCCCAACCAAATCATAGATTTCGCAAACCATCTTTTTCGCCGAACTGTGGGCATTGACCGCGAACTCGAGGGCAAGAGCGCTAGAGAAGTTTTTCCTGATGTCGGGGACGAGTTTAGATCAGTTTTAAAAAATGTTTACGAACAAGGTAGATCTTTTTCTGCTCCCGAGTACGCCGTGACAATGGATTATGATAAAAACGGGATCCATACCGAAAGATTTTGGAATGTCACATATCAGCCTACGCGAACTATTATGGGAAAAGTGGACGGAGTTTTGGCCTGTGCCTTTGAAGTGACTGAACAAGTAGAAAGTCGCCGTAAACTTGAAGAGGAGCGGGATGTTCGCGAAAGATTTGTTGCGACTCTCACTCATGATCTTCGAACTCCACTCATGGCGGCAAAACTTTCTGCAGAAATTATTTTAAGGCGTGAAGGCGTAATGGAATCAGTACGTCACGCAGCTAAGAGAATCACGCGCACGGTGGATCGAGCGGCAGATATGGTCACGGATTTATTAGACGCAAATCTCATTCGGGCAGGCCATAAAGTTTTGCTCAACATTCAAAAAGTTAATTTAAATTCACTGGTGAAGAGCACTTTGGAAGAGCTCAAAACAATCCATGGCGATCGTTTTAAATATGTCGAAAGCGAAATTATTGAGGGTTATTGGAGCATCAGTGGCCTTCGCCGAGTTATTGAAAACTTGTGTGCCAATGCTGTGAAATATGGAGATGCAAATGCTCTCATCACTGTTGCCTTCCATAATAGAGATGGTCTTGTCGAAATTTCAGTTCATAACCTTGGGCAACCCATTCCCAAAGATGAGCAAACAACAATTTTTGATCAGTTCCGTCGTTCCAATTCTGCAAAATCCAGTTCGCAAAAAGGGTGGGGACTTGGTCTCACGTTGGTCAAAGGTATAGCGCAATCTCTTGGCGGAGAAGTCTCTGTCCGTAGTGACAAAGAATATGGAACAGAATTCAAAGTAAAAATTCCTCATGATTCCCGGACTAGACACTAGATTCTAAAATTTGATTATGAATCTATTATCGTTGGAAATTGGGATCTTCCGGCCCCATGGAATCCTAAATGCTATAATTTTATTGGATATCCTCAAAGAATTTCCGATCGTACGTTGTTTAAAATTCCAGACAGACCTGCATTCAAGATGAACTTGCGCGATAAATGAGGCGAAATCCTACAGTAAACGATTTTTATATTGTCATGTATAATATTGCCAATAGAGATTTTGATGACATCCAATAATTTGTACTAATAATATTCGAAGATAGTTAATACAAACAAAAAGTTGTAAAAACTATTTGAATAAACTCCAATGCCTATTGCTTTGCTTGAAGGTCCTACTCATAAATTCACGTTGATTAATTAAAGTTGGCGCCGAACGTTCTCGCGCGGCGGCGAATTGTTAAGTCTCACAGTTACCGAAGTATTTCCTGAGGGCATAGAGCAGGGATTTGGAAATAAAATTCCATTAGAAATTAATGTGACGGATGCCTTAAGAAAAAAATTGTTCTGCAATTTTGTTTTTTAACCTAATATAAATGAAGATGGGATTGTGGATGGTATTCTCACCTCCGCAGTGAATGTCACGGAACAGGTGGAGGCGAGGAGAGCCGTTGAACGCGCAAAAACAAGATTAGAAATAGAGCGGCTAAATTTCGAGTGGCTTTTCAAGTTAGGTTGCTGCACTGGTCGTTCCCCACTCTTTGACATCCGAAGTGTTAAAAAAACTAAAGCAAGTTTACAAGACAGGTCTCACGGAAAAATTTGAAGAGTTACCACTTACCTTTGACGGCGAAACTTATTATTTTGAAGTGAGCTATGTTGCTCGACGTGATGAGCTCGATGAAATTGATGGAGTCATTTCCCTAGGCATCAACATCACTTCAAAGGTTGCTGCCAGGAAAAAATTAGAACAAAACGAAGCAAGTTATATAAAAAGTGAAGAACAACTCAACAATGCTATTCAAGTCGCAATGTAGGTTTCTTAGGCCAGACGGGAAAACACTGTGGATCGAGGTTCAGGGGCATGCTTCCTACGATGCCCAGGGAACGCCTATTGAATTTTTCGGAACTTCGGTTGATATCACTGAGCGTAAAACAGCGTTACTATCGCTAGCTACGGAGCGGCGCAAACTCGAGGATATTTTTGCGAAGTCCACTGCCGGCATGAGTTTGATGGAAGGGCCGCACTTTATTTTCGAAAAAGTGAATTCAACATGGAAGGAGCTCGTGGGGCCTCGCTCATATACTGGTAAAAGTTGGACTGAGGCCTATCGTGAGCCGGGTGAAACTTCGTTTTTTATTCATCTTAAAGAAGTATATGAAACTGGAATACCACTTCACGTCAGTGAAGCAGTTGTTACCGTCAAAATATTTCCTGGAGTATTAGAAAAGCGGCACCATGATCTCAGTTATTTCCGAATCGTGGATTGTGAAGGCAAACCCTACGGGATATTTTGCCAAGCTTCGGATGTCACAAAATTTATTAAAGATAAAAATTTGTTAAAAAAGCTATCGAATCCCGCGATAATTTTCTAGGTTTCGCTTCTCACGAACTTAAAACTCTATTGACCTCACTCAAACTTCAAAGTCAGATGGCCAAAAGAACTATGCTGCGAAGTGTGCCTGAGGCATTCACCCTGAAAAAAATTGAGCGGCTCACCAACAACTCAAGCATTCAGGTACAAAGATTGTCACGTTTGGTTGGTGAAATGTTGGACACGTCTCGAATCAGCACGGGAAATTTGTCTATAAATTTTGTAAAAGTAGACCTTTCCAGTTTTTTAAGAGACAGACTTCAGCGATTTTCTGATGAACTTGAAAATGCCAAATGCGAAGTCTTCGCAAAGATTGAACCGGGTGTAGTTGTTGATTTGGACGCCCTTAGATTTGAACAAGTGATCGCAAATCTCATCACCAATGCCGCAAAATATGCGTCCGGGCATCCCGTCAATGTCACCCTTGCCAGTGACGAAAATCAGGCTCTATTGGTGTTCAGAGATCATGGCCCGGGCATCCCACAAGACAAGCTCGGCCTGGTTTTCGAACGTTTCGAGAGATTAGGCACTGTGAACGAAGTGAGCGGTTTAGGGCTCGGTTTGCACATTTCAAAAGAGATAATCCGCCCCCATGGTGGTGAAATCTGTGTTGAAAGTGACTACGGTTATGGGGCAAGATTCATTATTGAAGTTCCTTTGAATCATCTGGAGTTAGCAAGTGGGCAGTAAAACAATTTTTGTAGTTGAGGACGATGAGTTCATTCGAACTGATCTCGCGGAGATTCTGGAATCAGAAGGATA
Organism: Oligoflexia bacterium; assembly: GCA_043732305.1. Classification (GTDB taxonomy): domain Bacteria; phylum Bdellovibrionota; class Bdellovibrionia; order JABDDW01; family JABDDW01; genus JAYTHU01. The sequence goes on along the minus strand of JAYTHU010000195.1, from coordinate 45,866 downwards.
TGACGTCAAGTCTTTCCGAAATGGCAAAGAAGCTCTCGATGAGATGAAATTCATAACCACTGATCCTGACCTTATCATTCTAGATCTAATGATGCCCGTCATGGATGGATATGTTTTTCTATCAGAGATCGCAAAAATAAGGGATCTTCAAGTCACCGACATTTTGGTTTTAAGCGCTGACCGAGATGCTGCCAACAAACTTCCTATGGATCAGATCCGTGGATACGTTCGCAAACCTATCGATCTTGATCTTTTTCTTAGCACCGTGGATCGCCTGACTCATTAACACCCTTTAACACCTTAGAGAGTAATTCATGATCATTGATGTTCGCGATGTGAAGCGATCTTTTCGTTCCGTTAAAAAAGAAGATGGTTGGAAAGGCGCTTTGGGATTGATTCTCAAGCCAAAATATTCCACCCACGAAGCACTCAAGGGCGTGAGCTTTTCGATAGAGCCAGGATCTTTCAATGGACTTATCGGTGCCAACGGTGCCGGTAAGACAACTCTTTTGAAAATTCTTGCAGGTCTCATTCCAACAAGTTCGGGTACTGCAACCGTGTTGGGTGAAGATCCATTCAAGCGATCACAAAATTTCCGCCATAAAATTTCGCTTGTGATGGGACAGAAAGCCCAGCTTTGGTGGGATCTTCCTGCCATCGATGCGTTTGATCTGCTGCAGGCAATTTATGAAATCCCAAAAGCAAAATACAAAGAACGCCTCAATACACTAAGTGAACTTCTTGATGTGAAGCGCATGCTCAACACGCAAATTCGGAGACTTTCGCTCGGCGAGCGCATGAAGATGGAGCTCATTGGTGCTATTTTGCATTGGCCTAGCGTGATTTTTCTAGATGAACCCACCATTGGCTTAGACGTGCTGGCTGCCCATAACTTACGCGAATTTTTAAGAGTGTTTAATCAGAAAGAAAAATCGACAATTATTCTCACAAGTCACAACATGGACGATATTGAAAAGCTTTGCTCTCGCGTTCTCATATTACGAGATGGCTCTCTTGTTTACGACGGCACTCCCGCAGGTTTGACTGATCAAGGCGAGAGAAGTTTTCGAGTAAGATTTCTAAACGTTCCCTCAAAAGCAGAACTTGTTGCTCTGGCCAATGTTCCTGAACAGTCCGTCTCTCTAGAAGCTGAAGAGACCGGTGCTGGATCCACTGCACGCTTTAGCGTTCGCACAGAGCAAATCATTCCGCTTCTACAAGCGTTGATGGCGAAATATCAAATTGCAGACATGGGAATTGAAGAACAGAGTTTGGAAAATGTTATTCATCGCCTATTCGCCAGTGATAAGGAAAAAAAGTGAATTGGCAATGGCGCTGGGCCGCTTTTATAAATGGATTTAAAGATGCCACTGCCTATCGCCTAGAATTTCTGTTAGAGATTGCAGGATCTGCATTTGTTCCTGCGGCGATTCAATCGATCATGTGGTACGCGATGTTTCACCTAGGTGGAGCAACTGAAGTTGCCGGTATGACTTACACGGACATGATTCATTACACATTGGTGAGTTTACTTTTCACTCAAGTGCGTGGCGGTGATCACGATTTTGAATTGGCAGAAATGATTAGATCCGGGCAGCTGAGTAATTATCTTTTGAGACCGGTTGGGCTTGTCGAGTTTGTTTGGATAAGAGGTATCGCGCCTCGATTATTTATTGCAGGGTTATGTTTGTTAGTGGGTTTAATTTTTTCTCCACTGATTGGTGTCGCGCCCGGACGCTTAGTGGGAGCAATGTTTTTAGCGCTCCTGGGAAATATCATTCATTATCAATTTGGTGCCGTGCTAGCGACAGTTTCTTTCATTTGGGAAGAAGCCTATAGTGTTCTCATGGTCAAAAACATGCTGGTGAGTTTACTCTCCGGTGAACTCTTGCCACTCACATTGTTTCCTACTGGGATGCAGTGGGTGTGGAAAGTCACACCATTTTACCTCTATGTTTTTGGTCCAGCGCAATATGCATTAGGGCATTGGTCTCACATGGAACTCATGAAGCAAGTGAGTTACGCACTGATTTGGGTGATGGGCGGGGCGATTGCCATTCGTGTGACTTGGGCCATGGGTATCAAGCGCTATCAAAGTTTGGGAGGCTGATATGTTTAGACGTATAAAACTTTACGGAAACATTTATCTTGTCCAACTTAAAAATAATTGGGTTCGAGAAGCTGTCTATCGCACAAATTTTCTCACTGCCATATTTACGGACGTTGTTTGGATTGGCGTAGAAGTTTCATTGTTTTCTGTTCTGTACGCCAACGTTCCAACCTTAGGTGGTTGGACCAAACCACAAGTGTATTTTTTCTTAGGAATATTCTTTTCTTCTGATGCTTTGTTCACAACGTTTTTCCAGAGAAACTTTTTTGCTTTTTCTGATCTGATCAATAAAGGTGAACTTGACATCCTAATCACCAAGCCGGTTTCACCGCTGTTCTTAGCACTTTCTCGATCTATAAATCTAACAGCAATTTTTAATTTATTTTTAGGTTTGGCGATCACAATCAAATATTCTGGCCCCGCTGGCTTTCAAGGCGGGTGGAGATGGTTGCTCTTACCAGGATGGTTGTTACTTGGACTAGTCACCGCACTTTTGATTCGGTTTTTGTTTTCTGTTTGGGTATTTTGGACGGATAGAAGTTGGGCAATGACTCGGCTCTATTATCAGTTTTTTTCTTTTGCTACAAAGCCCGATGCACTTTATCCGCGAGTGCTTCGTTATTTAGTAATGACCGGACTTCCCTTTGCTTTTATTGGCAGCGTTCCTGCTCGCGCCCTTTTGCAAGGACTGCCGCTCTGGGAATATGGATTGGTCTTGAGCGTGCTTTTGGGATTTTTTCTTATCAATCGAGCGCTTTGGCAGGCAGGTCTCAGACGTTACCAAAGCGCCAGCAGCTAAATAATTTTTAACTTAATCGTTTGATCCATTTCAATTTAGACGCAATGTAGGGCGCATACCGGATGGTCAAATCTGGCCACGTCGATTTTGTGATGATACCCTTGGCATGAGTGAATGTGCTGAAACTTCTTTTTCCGTGATAACGACCCATTCCACTTGCGCCCACTCCGCCGAACGGAATGTAGGGTGATGGCATATGCATGACAACATCATTGATCAAAACATTTCCAGAAGACGTTTCATCTAAAACACGTTCCCGACTTTCGCTATTTTCCGTGAAGAGATATAAGGCTAATGGTTTGGGTCTGGCATTTATAAAAGTGATTGCAGTACTGATATCTAGACAAGATAAAACTGGAAGGATGGGTCCAAAGATTTCTTCTTTCATCACGGGAGCTTCCGCAGAAACTTTTGCAAGCACCGTGGGCTCTATGTATTTGTCCTGAGCGCTTTTCTTTCCGCCGCAAAAAATTTCGCCATCTCCAATAAACTTCTCGAGTCGTTGAAAATTTTTATCATTCACGATGCGGCAATAATCTGGACTTTGGCTGGCGTCTTTTCCGTAGAACACTTCGATTGAATGTTTCAGTTCACGAAGAAATTCATCTTCAACCTGAGGATGAATCAAAACATAATCGGGCGCGATGCAGGTTTGACCCGCGTTCATGAATTTACCCCAAGCAATTCTTCTTGCTGCCACTTTGATATCTGCATCTTCCATAACAATGGCTGGAGATTTTCCGCCTAGCTCAAGTGTTATGGGAACGAGATTTTCGGCTGCTGCTTTCATCACTATTTTCCCGACTGGTCCACTGCCAGTAAAAAATATGTAATCAAATGGAAAGCCAAGGAGCTCGCCGGTTTCGGGCACGCCACCTTCAACAACAATAATTGATTCTGGATCCATGTACTGTGGAATAAATTTTGCGAGCAGTGCAGAAGTTGCCGGTGCAAGTTCAGAAGGCTTAATCACCGCGGTATTTCCACCAGCAATGGCTCCCACCAACGGAGCTAACAACAAATTGAGCGGATAATTCCAAGCGCCAATAATGAGAACTGTTCCGTAAGGATCGTGGCGAATTTGCGAGCGGCCTAGCATATTCAAAAGATTCGTTGCAACTCTCTCTGGCTTCATCCAACTTTTCAGATGTTTTAGCGCATAATCAATTTCGCCCAAGACGATGCCAGTCTCTGTGACTTCGGTTTCGAAACCCCCTTTATGCAGATCAGCCCACATGGCCGTGCGAATTTCAGAAATGCGCTCGTCCATGAATCTCTTAAGCGCTTTTATTTGAGAGATGCGCCAGTCGTAGGAGAAAGTTTTTCTCGAACGGAAGGTTTTTTGAATTTGCTTCACGCAATCGATATTGCTCACTTGACGCCAGCTTTGACCACGACTGTTCCACTCATAGTTTTTCCATGGATAGCACAATGGTATTTGTAAGTTCCTGCTTTTTCGAATTTGATCGCACGTGACTCTTTTCCGGGGGCAACTAAAGTCGTGTCGAAGGGAAATTCAGTGTCATCTGAACTTGCCGAATGTTGGGTGTAGGCCATGTTTTTCCATCGTACGGAATCACCTTGGGAAATTTCTATCGTATTAGGATCATAACTTATACTTTTCATTTTCACGACTGCATCGGCAGCAAAAGTATTTTGAGGCGCAAAGATTAACCCTGCAAGCGTGATCATTTTCCAATAACGAGTAAAAGATTTTCTAGAATACATTTTTATGCTCCTTTAAAAGTATTTCGCATATTCAATCAGTGCTTTTTTGTCTTCGTCGGGCATTTCTGCACCAAAGGTGTGGCCGCGATCTTCAATGAAGTCAGGGCAGGTATTAACTTCTAAAAGCTTTTCTTGAAGTGCTTTCATTCCTGCGGCCCTGCGATTAGCGACAATGCCTTTGAATTTGGTTCGAGGTTCTCCCGCTAAAACTCCTTCTATATATGCCGCAAAAAGAGCTGGAGCATGGGTTGCGCTCACGTTCATAACTAAATTCACTGGCGTGCCCTTGGGAAGTAGTATGGGTTTCAAATCTAGATCTTCCATATTTTTATAATGTTTGATTAAACCAGGGAAAATATCAGGAAGTGGAGTGGCTTCTGAAGTGACTTTGATTGACTTCACACCAAGTCGTCGTTCTGGGTAGAGTAGTTTTTCCATTCCATCTTTGAATGCTGCAAGTCTCCCTTTGATAGAAGGGTCTCCGTTGTAAAGACCAACAGAATTATTGTGAAGAAATGGAGCCGTTGCCCAAATACTCAGTAGAGTGGGCGTTCGGTAATAGGCTGATGTGCTCTTGAAATGAATATCATTTTTTCCCGTCAGTGGATTATACAGCGGAATCGCATTGCCTTTGGCATCATGATCGACAATTTCAATTATAGGCGCACGCAAATCTTTGTAGCTCTGGCTGGACATCTGCCCCCAGGTTGATCCAGATTGGGCGTTGGTCCCTTCAGCACGTTGTGCGTTAGTTCCAAGCTCATTCACCGAGTGGCGTTGGTCATCAGACAGATAATTGTCTTTCAGGAAATCATCGCGTAAAACTAAATCCACCCAAGCTTTTTTCTCCATTTCACTTTGTTGTGTGGCTGGATGAGGAGCTGCAGGGTTTGTGTTGCTGGTGAAGCCTTCGGGAATCTTACTACTGTGGCAGCTCGCACAGTATTGTGCAAATGCGATTTTTCCACGTTTCAAAACTTTAGCATCTGTTGTTAAGTTATTTTTAGATAATGAATATGAATCATAACTCATAAGAAACGTTGCCATGTTCGGCATGCGTCTTTCAGTTTGCATCCAAGGACTGTCAGGATCTTTGCGAACTTTTCCAATGATATCAAATTCTGCGGGTTTAAATCCACGTTTGATACTTTGCAAAATATCGAAGGGGTTGATCGGCCACGTGCTGTACCAATCGTCATGCATCATTCCTTCGTTGACGTAAACTCTCACGGACGCCATGAGTATTCCCATGGAATCTGCTCCATCGGTAAGCACATGAGGATTTGTCATGGTGGGTTCGCTCGCCGTACCGCCAAGAACCCCAGTGATATTATTTTCTTTAATTCCAGCATTGGAATACATGGATTTAATCACATCTCTTTGAGCGGGAGTGATTTTCTCCACATGTTTTACTCCCAAGCGATCCTTTAATCTGAAAATCGAATTGATAACCGTGGGATTGTTAATAAAATCTGTAGGGAATCGAGAGGTTTCACTTGTCCCTGGCTCTTGAGTCTTCAAATAATGATAAATGAAATCGTTTGAGAATAGTCCCTGACCAAAAATCATTCCTTCTCTAAGGAACTGATTGCCAATAGCCGAGCTGATATTTTCCCATTTGGGATTGGCAGGATCTGCTGGTGGTTTCAGGGGATTGAATCCGACGTGACAGAAAATACATGCCATTCCTGTTTTGTAAGGCGGTTCCACGGACGCAGGGTCTTTGATATATTTAGGGAGCGACCATTTCTTTGGATCAAATTTTTCATTCTTGAAAATTTGTAGGCCGATGATGCCGCTTGAGTATCCAAAAACATCAGGATCCCAAGTGAGAGATCCATCTTTCATGCGGTCAATCTTCAAACCAAATTGATCGGGCTTTTCTGCAGCCACTGTGTCTGGATCATTAATTATTCCATAGAGTTTGAATCGATCAGCACGTCGAACCGTCGTGAGAATTTTTAGAATATCTATTCGGACGTTGGTGTAATTGTATTTGCTACCAGTCAATTTTGCTAGATCACGCCAGAATCCAGGATTGTCTACACCAACCCACCAATGCCAAGTGTCCATTCCATCAGCAACCGCTTTAGGATCAAAGCCGAATTTTTGATGAGCTTCTTCGGCATGTTGTTTTCGGTATTTGTCATATGTTTCTTCGCCTGCTCTGACAGGTCTTCCAAATTCATATTCAAAAATTGGAACAGGAGTTTGTACTGGAGATTGCGATTGTGCGTTTGATCTGGGAATAATAATAAAATTTATTAAAACGAGAATTAGTAGCGTGATATTTTTCATTGGGGTGCGTGCTCCCTTTCGGTTTTTGTTATTCCTGCCAAAGTTTCTAATGCTGCTTTTCTACCTTCAGCGACCAATTTAACTCTGTCTTTTCCACTGAAAAATCCAGAGAATGCATTTCCACAAACTGTTTTAATGGGTCTGATTTCACTGATACGAACGTGATCAATTTCTAAAACTCCCTTGACCGCAGCAAACTGTTCTTTGTTCAAGATGCCTTCGTCGCGCAGTCTTTCTAAGTCTTTCACGTCTTCATTTATTTCATGTGCAGTTTTTAAATCACGAAAAAGTCTCTCGTTAATCAAAATCTCAATCAAGTGATTGAGAAAACTGAGCCCCCGTGTCGGGGCGGCTCCTAATATATGGGAGGGAAATGGAACAGGCATATAGATATGATCAATGCCGCCTTCTTTTAAAACATAACTCACCGGTGCATTATTGACAGCCCCGCCATCTATACATGGCCCAAGACCACGCACTTCAACAGGAGCAAATAGACCAGGGAAAGCACATGCCGCAGTTGTTGCTTCGAATATTTCGGCTAATCCTTCTTGAGTGTCGAAATGTTCGCCTTTGAATTCTAAAACTTGTTCGTATGTTGTGGCAGAACTTGCCCCAATTTTTCCGGAGACGCCATTTAGCGGAGAAACAATAATTCGAAGTTCGACATCATGTTTTTCTGATTGAGTACAAGGCACAACTAAATCTGTTAACATTTTCATCAGTCCACGTTGATCCGAGAGGCCTCTGCCTGTTAGCCAGTGAAGTGGATTGAAACTAAGGGAGTCGTGCCAACCTCCGCAGCTGATCCAGGTGTCGACCAGTTTTCCTGTCATTTCTCGCGGGCGCCCGCTGCGAATCCCTGCAGCAAAAGCGACACCGTTGAGTGCTCCAGAGCTTGTAGCAACTATTCGGTCAATTCTTACATTTTTTTCGGCGAGAACATCCACCACTCCAGCTTCGAAAGCACCTTTTGCAACGGCTCCAGGGAGAATCAATGCGCATCGAGATTTCATCAACCGTCCAACTCCGCCACGCTTGGCCATACTTTAAGAATGGAAATAATGAGTGCTGCCAGAATGGGCCCAATGAAAACTCCGAAAATTCCGAAAGTTTCCAGGCCTCCAAGGATTGCAATTAAACTAATAGCTGGAGACATTTCATCTCTGCCGCGTAATACAATTGTGCGTACGATGTTATCCAAAATTCCTACCATAAGACCGGCGGCAAGCATGATTCCCATCTTCACAAATGAGCCTTGTGTGTAAAGGTAAATCATGGCGCCCAGCCAAACGGGAGAGGAGCCAACAATTGGAATCCAAGCCAAAATAAATGTCAATCCGATGGCTAGGAAAATAGAAGGCACACCCAAAATTAAAAAGGCGAGTGCAACTACTAAAGTTTGCGAAACGGCGGCAGCTAGGGTAGCCCAGACTACAGAAACCGAAGTTCCTCTCAGGGAAGCACCAATCTGAATTTTAATTTTTGGATCAATTGGAATGCGGGCACTGACCCACGTGAGAAATTTCCTACCTTGAATCAGAAGAAAATACGCGACCAACAATATAATTGTAAATTTCACTACTAGATCTGGAAGGTCTGTGATTTTTGCAAGAATTCCGGTACTCACAGCCGAGAGACCCGTACCCATGAGTTGCCTAACTTTAAGTTCCAATTGTTGCGTATCACCAACCAAAAGTTGAACCGGTTCCCACACGCTTACTTTTTCAATCAATCCATCAAACGAAAGGGTTTGCTTCTCAGCAATACCCTGTCCCACAACTATTCCTTGGTGAACCGCTCTGGCAACAAAAAAAGCGAGCGGACCAAGAGCTAAAATAATCACAGAAACTATTATTCCAGTCGCCGCAGTTTTATTTCCAAAATTAGATCTCTTTAAAAAGTTATGCACCGGTTTCAATAATAGTGCCAAAATGCAGCCCATGATAATAGGCAAAATAAAATGGGAGATTGTGTATAGTCCTAAAAGCAAACTGCCTATCATGAGTAGGATGAATGTGATGAAGTAGATATTCTTAGTTTTTGGGTTCATAGAGATTTCCTTAATTTTTCATTTTACCACTAAAGAGCGGAGTAAATTCTCCGTAACCCTCTTTTGCTAAATCTTGAACTGCAATAAATTTTAGTGCTGCCGAGTTCATGCAGTATCTCAACCCGCCTTTATCCTTTGGCCCATCATCAAAAACATGACCCAAATGAGAATCGGCAAGTTTGCTTCGAACTTCTGTTCGGGAAAATAAGAATTGCTTGTCGGTTTTCTTGACAATACTGGTCGGGTCTATGGGCTTAGTGAAACTCGGCCAGCCGGTTCCAGAATCGTATTTATCTAATGAGCTGAAAAGTGGAGCTCCGGAAATGATGTCCACGTAAATTCCGGCATCTTCGTTGTGGAAATATTTGTTTCTAAATGGGGATTCAGTGCCTTCGTGTTGGGTGACATCGTATTGTTCGCGCGTGAGCATCTTTTTTATTTCAGCGTCACTTGGTTTTTTGTACGACTTTGCATCCCAAGCATTTAATGAAACCCCGGAAATTAAATTTGAGATGAATATGATCGCTAAAAAAAAGCTCCGCATGCGTTTTCCTCGTTTCGTTAGAGTAATACTGATCAGTATTACTCTAAGCTTTCATAGGTTCAAAGCTTGAAATTCTCATGCTCTTACAAAGATAAACAATCTGAATAGGGTTGCAACAAACCTCACAATCTTCAACATAAGTTTGTTGCCCATCCACAGAGATATCTAGCAGCATCGAGATTTTCTCAAAGCAGTAAGGGCATTTGAAATACTTTTCTACTTCGTCCATTGCTTGTCCATTTGGTTCACCATGGGTGGATTTTCCTCTTTTCATTGCGGATTTGCGACATTTTTCCACATTTAAACGCGTCGGCGCCACTAGTTCATAACACACCTTTGGAATGAGGTTTGCAAACTCCGTAGGTTGAATAGATTTAAACCTAGGAGAAAATATGGATAACTTTGATCTACAAACGAACTCTCCAGATATAAAAAATAAAATCAGTGTTGGGCCCGGAATCAGCGCTGTGATTGAAGAAGATGGCCGGAAAAGTCGTCACGCTATCACCGTGACTAATAAATCTCCAGAGGAAATCTTCTCCTTTTGGCGGGACTTCCGAAATCTGTCCTATTTTATGAAGGACGTGGAAGAGGTAATTGAAACGTCGCCAATTCGATCGCATTGGGTGGTCAAATTAAAAAATGGCATGAAAGCCGAGTGGGACGCCGTTGTGACCCAAGAGGTTCCTGGTGTGATGATTGCTTGGAAAAGCTTAAATGGTTCAGATGTGGATACAACAGGATCTGTTTGGTTCACTGGATTACCATTCAATCGAGGATCAGTTGTCACCCTCACTATGGATTATTCCGTCCCAGGCGGAAAGCTTGGAGAGATAGCAACTAAACTTATGGGCGAAGATCCAGACAGCTTGGCTCAGATAAATCTTCATCGTCTTAAAGCCTATCTTGAAACCGGTGAAGTTCCTACTGTTGCAGGCCAGCCGAGTGGACGTGAAGAATTACCCGAATCAAATTTGACACATTAAGGAGAAATTGTGAAAGCTCTCTGCTGGCAAGGTAAACACAATGTCGAAATAAAAAATGTAGTGGAGCCTCGGCTCCTCAACCAAAAAGATGCGATTGTTAAAGTAACTACGGCCGCGATTTGTGGTTCCGATCTGCACCTCTACGATGGATTTATTCCCACTATGCACAAAGGTGATATTTTGGGTCATGAAACCATGGGCGAAGTTACGGAAATAGGACGCGGAGTAAAAAACATCAAAGTTGGAGACAAGGTAGTTGTATCTTTTGATATCAGCTGCGGAAGTTGTCATCATTGTAAATCTGAAGAATATTCCGCTTGTGACAATTCGAATCCGAACGCAATTTTGGCTGATAAAATGTACGGGCATTCAGGGTCAGGTATTTTCGGATACTCGCACATGTACGGCGGATACGCCGGCGGTCAAGCGGAATTTATTCGTGTTCCCTATGCGGACACAAATCTTTTAGTTGTTCCCAAAGAACTTGACGATGAAAAATTATTATTTCTCAGTGACATTTTTCCTACCGGATACATGGCTGCAGAAAATTGCAACATCAAGCGTGGTGACACGGTCGCTATTTGGGGCGCAGGCCCCGTTGGTCAGATGGCTATTCGAAGTGCCTATCTTTTAGGTGCTGAAAGAGTGATTTCAATCGATCACTTCAAAGGTCGATTGGCGATGTCACAGGAAGCTGGCGCAGAAATAATTAATTTTAGTGAAGAGGACGAGTTGATGGATCAACTCAAATTTATGACGGGCGGTCGCGGGCCTGATTCGTGTATTGATGCCGTCGGGATGGAGGCACATGGCACGACGATGGCAGCTAGTATGGACAAGGTTAAAGCTGCAGTTGGTTTGGCAACGGATAGACCAGATGCTTTGCGGCAAGCAATTCAAGCTTGTAAAAAATGTGGAACTGTTTCAGTTCCTGGTGTCTACGGCGGACTGTTAGATAAGTTTCCTTTTGGAGCAGCGTTTGGAAAAGGATTGACGCTTAAAATGGGTCAGACACACACACAAAGATATATGAAACCACTTTTACAAAGAATTTTAAAAGGTGAGATTGATCCTTCGTTTGTTATCACCCATCGAGTGGAACTCGAGGACGGACCGGAGGCTTACAAAACTTTTAGTGACGATAAAGACGAATGCATCAAAGTAATTATTAATGTGCATTAATCTGATCGAAAAGACTTATCTATGAAAAAGATTATAAAAATAAGTCATGCAGCTATAAATGCACGCCAATTATTTAAAGAAGGAGCTGACGATGCTTTTCCCGAAAAGCAAATAGCCGCTCATGTTGCTTGCCCCTGAAGCATTTCATAGGCAGGCTGAGCCGACCGAAATTCCAATAGAGCTTGCAAGAGTAAGCACACTCATGCTCACATGGACCTTGTTCTCATTAGTTTGGTTTGCGTATCCGCAAATTAGAAAACGGCAGAGACTTAGTGACGAAGGGTTAAAGCATGGCCAAACAAAAAAATTATGACGTCGTTGTGTTAGGTGCGGGAACGGCCGGATTAACGGCAGTGGCAGAAATAAAAAAAGTGACCGACAACTTTCTTTTAATCAATAAGGGTGAGTACGGAACCACTTGTGCCCGTGTAGGGTGCATGCCATCTAAAGCATTGATCCAAACGGCAAATAATTTTCATAACCGCGCAAGACTTAATATTGAGGGTGTCAAGGGAGCAGAAAATCTCAAAATCGATCCTGTTTTGATAATGCGCCATGTGCGAAAGCTTCGTGATAGATTTGTACGTGGAGTAGTAAAAGAAACCGAAAGCTTAGGCGCAAAAAGTATCAGAGGAGATGCTCATTTTATAGACTCTCAAGTTCTGCAAGTCGGCGAAAAAATAATTAAAACTAAAAGCACGATCATTGCCACTGGGACCACTCCCAAAATTCCCGCAAGTTGGAAAAGATACGCGGATCACATTTTAACCACCGATTTGATTTTCGAGTTAGATTGTCTGCCAAAATCCATGATCACGGTGGGGCTTGGTCCTTTGGGGTTAGAATTAGGTCAGGCTTTTTCACGACTTGGTGTGAAAGTTGTTGGAATTGGAAGTTCTAATACTTTGGCAAATCTCACTGACCCTGTCGTGATAGAATTTGCAAAAAAAACTTTGAGTGCTGAGTTTCCGCTTTATACCGGTGATGAAGCTATGCTTTCTAAAAGTGGAAAACATTTAAAAATTTCTACTCGGAAAAAAACGTTCACTGCGGAAAAAGTTTTAGCGAGCCTGGGTCGAGATCCCAATCTTAAGAGTCTTGGGCTCGAAGATATCGGTGTGCGTTTGGATAAAAGAGGATTGCCACTTTTTGATCCGCACAGCATGAAGATTGATAACTTTCCTATTTTTATCGCCGGCGATGTCAGTCAATATCGTCCCGTTCTTCACGAGGCTGGTGATGAAGGACGAATTTCTGGTTATAATAGTGTACGTAAACAGGTATCTCGTTTTGAGCGAAAAGTGCCGATCAATATTACCTTCACAGATCCCAACATTGTAACTGTCGGTAAATCTTTTGGAAGCTTGAAAACGGAAAAAATAATTATCGGAGAATCAGTTTTTGATTTTGGGAGAGCAATTATTCTTGGTGAGACTGGAATAATCAGAATCTACGCACAACCTAAAACGGGATTATTGCTTGGTGCCGAAATGGTTATTCCGTCCGGGGAACATTTAGCTCATCTTCTGGCGACTATGATCCAAAATAAGATGACAGTTTTCTCAGCTTTAAAAGTGCCTTACTATCATCCGACAATAGAAGAAGCATTTCAGGATGCGTTAAAAAATCTTTCAAAAAAAATCATTGTTAGGCGGAATATGTTTTTATCGCCTCTAAAAGAGCACTCAAATTAACGGGCTTCTTGAAATAATTTTCTGCGTTTATTTTGGCGCGAGCGGCAGCCTCACTGAATGCAGAAATAATAATGATTGAAGATTTTGCTCGAGCGGCTGGATCAGAAATTCCAAAAGCTTCTATAAATTCCCAGCCGTTCATAACTGGCATCTGAATATCTAGAATGATCACACAAGGCTGATCGTGGTCTCGCACCAGCGCAAGTCCTTCTTTGCCATTTCCCGCGGTGAGTACGATGTACCCCTCTGCCTCTAAAACGTCTCTTAAGCCTTCTCGGATTTCTTCCTGATCTTCAATAACAAGGACTGTTTTTAATGGCAAATTAAACTCTCTTTCTCACTTGGCACAATAGTCTTGCACAAGACTCAGTAGCTTATATAGGTCGACGAGTTTCTCAAAAGAGTGAATAGGCGGCGTGCAGTGCTGTTGCTTCAAGAATTCACTGTTACAAGTCCGATCACCCGAGAGAATTATCAGAGGAATGCTTCTGTATGTTATAAGATTTTCGTTTGTGTAAAGATGTTTTAGAAAATCTTCGCCACCCATCACTGGCATAAGCCAATCTAGAAGCACAAGACAATAGTTTTTTTGAGATAGTTTTTCTAACCCAACTCTTCCATTTTCAGCGAGGTTAACGTCAAAACCCTCAAGTTCAAAAAGTTCTTGAAGACTTTCGCGAATGAACTCGTCGTCTTCTATAACCAGAATATTTTTTTTTATGATCGTCATATGTTTAAACTTTCTTTGGTATCATAGGCCGAGGTGTCGGGCCGTGCCGGAATATGAAATGGAATTTCCATCGTGAAAATTGCTCCTTTTCCTTGTTCGCTTATTAGACTTATTTTTCCGCCGTGCGCTCTCACTAATTGAGTAACAATATAAAGCCCAAGACCAAGGCCAGAAATATGTTCTCCGGATACAGCTCGTTCGAATCGCTCGAAGATTTTTTCTTGTAAGCCTTGTACGACCCCAATTCCTTGATCCTGAATTCTAAAGATGGCTTTCTCACCAATATTATCAGCATGTATTTCAATGCTAATCGGTTTGCCCTCTCCATATTTAAATGCGTTCGAAATTAAATTGATAAGAATTTGTTCCATGCGGAGTCGGTCCCATACGCCAAAGACTTGTGCGTCCCCTACAACTGCTATTGAGCTAAGATACTCGGAAGGTTTACTGTTCACAACCTGCGGTATTATTTCCTTCGTCAAACTCACAAGCTCAACGGTATTGAGACTCAATTCAATTTTTCCGAGGCGAATGCGCGTGATGTCCAGCAAAAGTTCTATGAGTTTTGCAAGTCGCTCACTTTGGCGTTCACAGGTCTCTGCCGCTTTATTTATTTTGGGTGTTAGTTCCAAAAGTTTGCTTTTCTTCATATAGCCTTGAAGCAGTCGGGTTTGAAGTTGGAGCGACATTATTGGGGTTCTTAGCTCATGCGACGCAACCGATAGAAACTCATCCCGAGATTTGAGTGCTTTTTTTAAATCTTCAACAAGTTGTATGCGCACCACTTCACTTTTTTTACGAGCGTCCACCTCTTGTAAAAGAGACGCATTTTTATCTTCAAGGCCAGTCAATGCTCTGTCATAGTTATTTGAAAGTTTCAGCAATTGAGATCGACTAAAGAAAGCAATCATGGCCCCAACTAAAAGAGTTAAACCAATCGATAAGAAAATAAGTATCACTGTTGTCTCACGAACCTTCTTCTGCCGTATTCTTCGAAGAGCTTCTTCGTTATCAATAATATCGTGAAAACTAGATTTAACTTTTTCAAACAGAGGCGCGCCATAATAAATAATGCCCAAAGCAGCGCCTGGGCTCGATGAATTATAAGCTTCGATGCTACCTAACCATTTCCTAAAATTAACATCTGTTCGGGTCAGATTTTTTACTTGCTCGTCGTCCTCGCTGACTAAATCTTTTAGCTCAGGAATCTTTGCCAAAACTTCTTCCCCGGCGGTTCTGCTTTTCATCATCATTTGTGGATGTTTAGTGATCATGAAGCCTCGGAAGTCCGCTTGCGATTCGACTGCTTGTCGGTACACGCTGCTAACTTTTGAAATGACCTGATCTGTATGATCTAACCACGAAGTGGCATTTAATAAAAAATAAATTTGTGCGATAAAAACCGCACTTAGAATTAATAAAAACGTGATTGGGTAAATAAGACTAGTTTTAAGTAAATTTTTAAATTCTCGATTAGATATGATCACTTCTCTGTAGGCTTCTGAAATTCCAATGCGATGTCTACTGACGATTTTAATTACTTGACTGAGTTCCGTAATTTTAGGGTAGAGATCAAGTAAATAACCCACCCCCACCACCGATACAATTGCAGTGAAGACTTTTATACCAGCAGCTAACCAATATACCGGATGCCAAAGAGTCAAAACTTCCATGAAGTGAGTCGCACCACAAGCAGTAAAAAATAATCCGAATGTCCATATCATTCCGGTTGTGGGAGTCTTTACTTTTTTGACCAGAAGACAGAGACAGATTGAAATTGAAAAATAGGAAAGGCATATCAATAGATCAGAAATTCCCATTGACCAAATGAGAGCGGGATTCCAGAGATAGGAATTTCCATGCGGCATAAATCCGCTGGGAAAAAAAAATGTATTCGATAAATGGCCCATTTCTACCTTGCCGAAATTAAAAAAATGGCGGTCAATGAAGACCGCCATGACGAAGACACTGACTTCAATAAGGCATTTTTATTAAAGGTTCATTGCAAATCCAAGTGCTCCACTCACATCAGAGCGATACACATTTGAATCAGCGAACACACTATCTAATCCGCGGTTATAATTAGCTTCGACTAATATGTCCGTGCTGGATCCCAAATTGATTTTGTATCCAATTCCGCCGAGCACTGCGCTTTCCCATTGTTGGGCTCCAAGTTGTCTCGTCGGGCTGGAGTAATAAGTATTATTTGAAATCAAAGTTGATCCCATATATCCCGCTTTAACATAGAGCGAAGAAAATTCTTGGCTGGTGAAATAATATTTTGCGCTGAGGGGCACAGAAATATAATTTGCAGTGAAAGAATTATTTCCAAAACCGTTTTGGGGAGTCGTTCCCATCTGACGATACAAAGCCCCTGCTTCCATGACAATCAGGCCTGTTCCAATAAAATCTCCTAATAGACCCGCACTGTATCCGTTCGGTTGATTATGACGGGAGTTGTCGCCACCTTCAAAACCTGCATTGAGAAGTGCGCCTTCGACCATAAGTCTGCGGGCAAATCTTCCCTCTGAAGAAGCTGTGCGAGTGGGCAAGCTGGATTCACTCATATTATAATCGGATGCTGCTTGAGCCACACCCGACATAAAGCCGACTAGAATAGAAGACGCTACAAAGAATTTACTATAACTACACATAAATACCTCCGAGTGAAATTATCGTTTGTCCGTTACGTGTTCAATTTTGTCACCAGCGTTATGAATCATCCCGCCAGTCTTCTCAAATCCTTTTTCCTGAAGTTTGGTGCCAACCTTCTCAATACTGTCGCCAAGAGCGTGGGTGCCTTCTTGAATCTTAGATTTTACATCTCCCATAAACTTTTCTGCTTTTCCAGAAGCGTTCTGGGCGCTGCCCTCAGATTGCATTTCTTTATCATCAAGGATTTTGCCTGCGAACTTTTTGGTGGCTCCAACTGCTTGATCAAATGTGCCGGAAACTTTATCTTGTGTAGACGTGGTCGAAGTTGTTTCATTATTGTTACTCATAAAAATTCCTTTCAAGAAAATTAATTGATTAGATTCTTTCAGCGTTCTTTTGCACTGTGCATGCCATGCGTGAGATCAAATGTAACTCCAAGCAATCGATCGATGGACCAAAAATCCCCGGAATCAAGTTTTGATGTGGAAATAAGTCACCTTCCTTCTTGTAAATGCAAATGAAGCGGTGGCGACCTTCTTGCAATCAATAATTATAGAATTTTTAAACCAAATAAGGAGACTAAAATGAAAGCAAAAGTGCAACACGAATTTGGTACTATCAAAGATCTTGTAGACGCAGAGCCACACCTCAAAGATGGTCTGGAAAATATCGGCGTCTCCAGTGAAAGAGTCAAAGGTATTGCCCAGTTTGTGAAGTCAAATTGGAAGACCGTCATTCCCGCACTGGCAGCCCTTAGTGTCGGCGTTTACGTTCTAAACAATAAGGTTTTGAAAAAATCGGCTCACGAAAATTCTAATGAAAAATTATCTTAAAACAAAGCGTAACAAAGAAGGCGGCTCGGCCACCCCCTATCTTATCGGGTGGCTGTTCGGCGTTCCAGGTTCCGTGTTATTTCTCATTTTCGTTCTTCGAGGCTGTCGTTGAAAATCAAGAAGTTTCAACCTACCCTCTCATTGAAGCCTACTCAGTTTTCCGTTGGACTGGTTGAAGTGGAATACAAGGTCATCGAGATGCAAAAATTAAAAAAGAAAAAACTTCTTAAGTTGATAGAAAAAACTCCAATACCAATTGTTATATCGCCGTGGAAAGAATTGTGTGTGATTGACCACCATCACTTTCTTTTTGCGTGCTGGCACGCGAATATTGATTGTGTGAGAGTGAAAGTGGTTCGAGATTTTTCCAAAAATAAATCAATGACCTACTCTGGCTTTTGGCGGAAAATGACTAAATTAAATTACGCCTATTTGTATGATCAATTTGGTCAAGGCCCTCGTCACCCATTGTATTTGCCAATGGATGTGCGCGGAATGGCTGATGATCCATACCGAAGTCTTGCATGGATTGTTAGGAAAGAAGGTGGCTATGAAAACTCAAATGAAACATTTGCGGAATTTCGCTGGGCCGATCTTTTCAGATCGCATAAGCTTTTAGATATTCAAGGTCGCAAAGGATTTCACAAGGCTCGAATTAAAGCCATGCGTCTCGCAAAATCTCGCAAAGCTCAAAGTCTCCCTGGTTATATTTCGAAGAAAAAAAACGCATCCGCAAAAGAAGTCATTGAGGAAAAAGCTTTGCCAAAAAGCAAATACGTTCCCAAGGCTATCGCCAAAGGTGCTCTCGCCACGATTCCTAAAATCGGAGAATAGATATTTACTGGGCCCGCGGCACGAAAGATCTCATCAGCTGAGGGAAGCCGCGTTGATGCCAATACGGGTAGAGAGGTCTCACTTCGCTCGCAATATCTAATCTTGATATATCGTCAACGCTTAAAGTCCAGCCCAGAGCCCCAAGATTTTGCCGTAACTGCTCTTCATTGCGAGCACCAATAACGATATTTGAAACTGTAGGCCGTCTAAGCAACCAATTGAGTGCCACTTGGGGAATTGTTTTTTCTTTTTCTTTTGCGATGATTTCAAGAGTGTCGACGACTTTGTGTAAAACTTCTTCTTCGTATGGAACAAACGAGATTTGTCCCAATCGACTATCTTTGGGTGGGGTTTTCCCGCGTCTGATTTTCCCACTCAATGCACCGCCTGCGAGAGGACTCCATACAATTGTTCCCACTCCCTGATCAAGACAAAGTGGCATGAGTTCCCATTCCAGTTCGCGGCCCACTAGAGAATAATAAGCTTGATGAGCAATATATTTATTCCAACCGTATTTCTCAGATGTTGAAAGTGATTTCATTAAATGCCATCCAGAAAAATTTGAACAAGCGATGTACCTCACTTTACCACTTTGAACAAGGTCATCCAAAGTACGTAAAGTTTCCTCGACAGGTGTATGGGCATCAAATCCATGCATGTGATAAACATCTATGTGATCAATACCTAATCTTTTGAGACTTGCGTCGCAGCTTTGTAAAATGTGTTGTCGTGATGAACCAAATTCATTTGGGCCTTCCCCTATTGGGAAGGTGGCCTTGGTTGAAATTAATACTTGGGAACGTTTGCCTGCGAGCGCTTTCCCGAGAATTTCTTCTGCCATTCCATTTGAATATCCATTAGCAGTGTCAAAAAAATTTAGACCCGCCTCAAGGCAAACATCAACTAATCTCGTGGCCTCTTTAACATCAGTACTTCCCCACGCTTTGAAGAATTCCGTAGACCCGCCGAAGGTTGCGGTGCCGAAACTAAACACGGGGACTTTTAAACCTGAATGACCGAGTCTTCTGTGCTCCATATAACTTCCTTTTTTGAGTGAATAATATAGTATAGGTTTAATTCAACTTCAGGAGGCTGTCTTGCATAAAAATAGATGAGAAACTTTGCCTCAAAAAAAGTAATCTTTAAACTATTTTAAAAGGAGTTAAATAATGGAAACAAGAAAACTCGGGTCACTCAAAGTTTCCGCTCTCGGTTTAGGCTGCATGGGGATGTCGGATTTCTATGGCCCAAGAAATAGCGAAGAATCTATAACTACGATTCGTCGAGCGCTAGATTTAGGTCTGACGTTTTTTGACACTGCTGACATGTACGGTTACGGCGCCAATGAAGAACTTTTGGGTGAAGCGTTTAAAGGAATTTCTAGGGGGAAATATGTCTTGGCCACCAAATTCGGAATTTTGCGAGATCCCAAAGACCCGAATGTTCGCGGCATAAGTGGAAAACCCGAGTACGTGCGGAAAGCTTGCGAAGCAAGCCTCAAGCGCTTGAGAACAGATCACATTGATCTCTATTATCAGCACCGTGTGGATACTTCCACTCCGATTGAAGAAACTGTGACTGAATTATCTAAGCTGGTGCAAGAAGGAAAAATAAAACATATCGGTCTTTCTGAAGCGTCTGCAGTCACTTTACGAAGGGCGCATAAAATTCATCCAATTTCCGCATTGCAAAGCGAATATTCTCTTTGGAGCCGCGATGTCGAAGAAGAGATTCTTCCTCTGTGAAAAGAGTTGGGCGTGGGCTTTGTCCCCTACAGTCCATTAGGTCGAGGATTTTTAACCGGACAATTGAAAAAATTTGAAGATTTAGCTGCGGATGATTACCGCCGATTCACTCCAAGGTTCCAAGGTGAAAACTTTCAAAAGAATCTCGATTTAGTTAAACAGATTGAAGTTATGTCGACATCTAAAGGTTGCAATGCTTCTCAATTGGCTCTGGCTTGGGTATTGGCGCAAGGGGAGCACATCGTGCCTATTCCTGGAACCAAGAGAGTAAAATATTTGGAAGAGAATTTGAAAGCGGTAGAAATTAAAATCACGGCTGCTGATCTTAATGCCATCGAACAAATATTCCCTATGGGAGCCGCCGCTGGTGAGCGTTACCCTAAAGAGATGATGAGTTTTGTAAATAAATAGTTAAAGCGTGATGGGATGAAGATGCCTGCTAAGAAATTCTATCCCTAGATCGATGGATTCTTGGCTGAATAAATATGTGGTGATGTGTCCCATGAACGGAGCCACATACGTTTCAATCTCGCGATGTTTTTTGATCAGCGCATCTTTCAACATATACATCTGATCCACATCGACAAGTCGATCCCACTGGCCGTTATAGAGAAAAACTGGCGGTGAATTGGCTTGAACATGTGTGAGTGGAGAGGCTGCAAGCCATATCTCCGGTTTTTCTTGATAAGAGGCGCCAATGAATTTGGTGATGATTGGTGAGTGAGGCCAGTATGGGAAATACGCTGGTGTTCCGCCACTCACAATCGCGCGAATACCATTTTCTGGATTGAGCCCAAGAAGCAAGACTAGTTGTGACCCCGCCGAATATCCCCATGCCCCAATGCGACTCGGATCGACAAAAAATTTTTCCGCATTTTTCTTAAACCATTTCGCTCCATCGAGAACATCTTCTGAGGATTTAGGATAGAGCGAAACCGGTGCCAAACGATAATTGATATTAAATGCTACAAATCCTGCTCGAGCTAAATCTTTGCAAATTGTAGTCATGTCTCCAGATATTTTATCCCAACCCCCACCGTGAACTACTAACACTCCAGGTTTCTTTCCACTGTAATCTGGAAGATAAATATCCGCCTTGAGGTCGATGCCATCGACAGTTTTAAAGACGATGTCTTTCTGGACGATGTAATTGAAATGGCCTTTTCCAGATTTGAAGAAGAGTATTACCCCGAACAAACTGAAAATAATGATTGTCCAAATTAGTTTTCTCATTGGCTTATTCTAACGGCGTGGTTTACTTTTTTGATACAATAAACAACTTAAGGATTGAAATGACCGTTCAATTGAAAACAAAAATAAAAGCGATGAGTCTAACTGTCATGGCAATTCTGTATGTCTTCGCCGGATTGAATCATTTTCGAAATCCCAGATTTTATCTGGCAATTATGCCGCCTTTCATCCCTGCACATGCATTGATGGTGCAACTTTCAGGTATCGCTGAAATTTTTCTTGGGCTGGCGCTTTTTGTAAAGCCTGTGCGTTGGTTGGCTGCGTGGGGAGTAATAGCTCTGTTGATTGCGATTTTTCCGGCAAACATTTACATGTGGTATGCGGATATTTCTCCTGGTGGGAGTCACGTCTCTCAAGCTGTGGAGCTTATTCGACTTCCGCTTCAAGGTGTTTTGATTTACTGGGCCTATCTCTATACTAAGAGACCGGCTGCAGTCTCCGGAGAGATTGAATAACCTGATCTAATTTAGCTAAAAACATCGATCGATCTTTTTTATTCATCGGTGCCGGTCCGCCTTTGGCTTCTCCTGTCATGCGAAGTTGACTCATCAACTCACGCGTAGCTACAGCATCTCCAATGTTTTCTGGAGTAAATTCATTTCCCTTATGCCCTAAAACTCGTGCATTTTTTTTCACACATCGATCGGCCAATGGAATGTCTCCGGTGATACAGATGTCATGAGCTTGAATGTTTTCGGCAATCCAATCGTCGGCCGCATCAAAATTCCCGGGGACAACCACAATATTTACCAAAGGGTCGAAGGGTATGCGCATGTTTTGATTGGCCACTAACGTGACGGAGAGTTTGTAGCGGGTAGCTACTTGATAAATTTCGTCTTTGAGAGGACAACCATCACCGTCGATGAAAATATGGAGCAAGCTCATCTCCTTGGATGATTCCTAAATTTATTTAGTAAGTTCTTGAAGGGCTGTTTCCGATTGTTCTTTTTTCTCGGAAGCTTTGAACCATTCTGCTTCAAATTTATCGATAGCGGATTGGGTCACTCCAATTTCTAAAATAGCTTTGCGCTGATCTTCGCCGGAACAATTCTCGAGTGACTCATTTAATTCCTGAAGCTTCTTGTTTAGAATTTTAACTTTTACATCAAGATCAGCTAAAGTTTTTTCGCTCGTTTTTAATTCTCGCTCAAGATTTTTTTTTACTTCTCGGTAATTTCCACTGCCCGAATTTGATTTATCCTCAGTGGTCTCGGCATCCGCCTTAACTTCCGTGCGACGTGGAGCATGATTTTGGACGACGGGAGCTTGTCTCTTCGAAAGTTCTCCGTGTTGAACGCTCCAGATATAATCATCATAAGTTCCAGGATAGGTTGTTACTTGTCCGTGGTTGATCTCGATGATTTTTTTACCGATGCGCCTGATAAAGCTTCGATCATGGCTAACGACCACAACTGTTCCCGTGAACTGAGTCAGAGCTTGAGTGAGCGCTTCCACCGTTTGAAAATCCAAATGGTTGGTAGGTTCATCGAGAACTAAGCAGGGAGCTCGCTGAAGTAAAATTTGACCCAAGGCCACACGTGATTTTTCACCTCCTGAGAGAACGGAAATTTTCTTTCGTGTGTCTACACCAGAAAAGAGCAAAGACCCCGCCATAGCGAGACCATCTTGTGGCGTGATATCAGGATGTGCTTTTAGCATCATCTGAGCCATCACGTGACTGGTATGATCTAAACTTTCCGCCACATGCTGAGCGTAATAACCGATCGTCACATTGAGACCCAAATCAATGCGACCGTGTTGGGGTGTCATCGCCCCAGCAATTGCTTTTAGAAACGTAGATTTACCGGCACCGTTTAATCCTACGATTGCCAGATGATCACCATTTTTTAAAATGTAATTCACGTCTCTTAAAATAGTGCGATCGGCATAACCGAGGTCGGCTTCTTTAATTTCTAGAGTGAGTTTCCCGGTTTTGAATGGCTCAGGAATTTTAATGGTCGCGGTGACAGGAAGTTCCTTGAGATCGATTGTTTCCATTCGATCTAAACTTTTAAGACGTGACTGCGCTTGTTTTGCTTTCGTAGCTTTGGCTCCGAAGCGAGCAACGAATTTCAGAATCTCGTCTTTTTTATCTTGAAGTGATCCCGCGCGAGTCTCTAATTGCTCACGGAGCATTTTCTTTTGCTCGAAGTAATCATCCAAGTTTCCATTATACTTTGTGATCTCGCCTTGCTCGACTTCCAAAATATGATCGGTGGTTCTTCGCAGAAATTCTCTATCATGGGACACAAGTAGAAATGCGCCTTTGTAGCCTTGTAAAAATTCTTCAAGCACAAGAGTGGTTTCAAGATCCAGGTAATTCGTAGGTTCATCCAGGAGCATGAGATTGGGGTCTTGACCAATCAAATACAAAAGTTTGCAGCGCATACGAAAGCCACCGCTCAAAGAACTGACTGGCTTTTGATAAAGATCTTCTGTCAGACCCAACTTTACGCCCAACGCTTTGAGTTCCCACAGAGGAGTGACGCAATCTGATGAAAGATAATCTTCAATTGTTTGATCTGGGCGCCAAGCATCATGCTGAGCCAAATAACCTAAGCGTAGAGAATTGGATTTGATTATCCGACCACCATCAAGAGTTTCTTGATTGGTGAGAATTTTAAAAAGAGTTGTCTTTCCCGCGCCGTTGGGGCCAATGACGCCAACATGTTCGCCATCGTTTATGGAAAATTGTGCGTCTTCAAATAAAAGTTTTGTTCCGTAACCTTTGACACCGTTATGGAGTTGGAGAAGATTTCCCATCTCTAGACGTATTCAAATGTGATGGGCATTTGCACATCAGGATGCAAGCTTTTATGAACGGGGCAGTGTTTAGCGGTCTCTTCCATTTTACGTCGGTGTTCTTCCGTTAAAGTTTTAGACATGGTGATGTGAACACTGAGAGATTGAATTCGGCGTGGCTTATCGGCCATGTTTTTTTCTACACTGGCCTTGCAACCCGAAAGTTCAATTCCACTTCGTTCAGCCACAATCGCCATGGTGGTTAAAATGCAGCTGCCCAAGGCGGCGCCAACGAGATCCGTAGGAGAAAATCTTTCGCCTTTGCCTTGATTGTCCTTTGGAGCATCAGTCTCAATTTTAGATTGTGAGGGCTCGTGAATGAGTTCACAGTGTTTTTGACCCTGATAAGTGACTTGCATTTTAACCACAAAAACTCCTTTAGATAAGCGTAGTTTTTAACTTACTATAGAGGGAAATAGCCAGTCTAATCACTTCGGATGTGAGAGAACTCTGGATCATCCGTATGTACCGCTTTATAAGGCCGCTTTTTTGTCTAGTTCATATTTAATTTTTGAATCTTTGGGAGCCTCTATGATCGCACTTACGATACTCGGGGAATCTTCGCCAATTTCCACCTGGTGCTTGGGATGTATTTGTCGCCTCTCTTTTGGGACTTATAAATTCCGGTATAGCCGGAGGAATAATAACTCATGAAACATGCGATCAAAGCGTAAAGTCCCGTGCGCCAACCGAAAATTTCCATGGTCATAAGAGTGCACGCGATGGGGGTGTTTGAAACCCCTGCAAAGATAGCGGAAAATCCCATGCTCGAAAGCAAGGGCAGGGAAACGGGAATGATAGTGCTTAAAGCGCTACCAAGTGTCGCTCCGATAAACACGAGAGGAATAAATTCTCCGCCTTTGAATCCAGAGCCGACGGTGAGCGCGGTGAAACCCGCTTTCAGAAGAGGTAGCTTAAACGAAACTAAGTTCTGAAGAGCTTCTTGAATATGAGAAAGTCCAAGTCCTGCATAAATGTATGAGCCTTCGAGCCAAAACAAAAAAACGATTAGCAGTCCCGCTAAAAAAGGTTTTAACGGTGGATATTTAATTTTCGAGTTTAAAAAATTCTCAACCAGGTGCGTGATCAGCACAAAAAGCCTTCCGGCAAAACCGAAAATTATCCCGGCAACGGCTACAAAGAAAAGTGTTTTCCATTGCAGAGACGGAATGTCAAACTGAGGATAATGAGTATGTGGAGCGCGCAATAAAACGGTTGTGTAGTAAGCTGTGAAGGAAGCAATCGCGCATTCAAAAAGTGCAAACCACTGAAGTTTTCCACTATTCACCACTTCCATTCCAAATACAATTCCCGCCCAAGGAGCGCCTATGGCTGCGCCGAATCCCGCGCCCATTCCCGTGATGAGTAAGATTTTACGCTCGACCTTTTCTATCACAAACCATTTCTCTGGAATAATTTTTGAAAGCTGATCTGACAGTGATCCGCCCATTTGCACGGCCGTGCCTTCTCGCCCTGCCGAGCCTCCAAAAAGATGAGTTAAAACTGTGCCAATCAAAATAAATGGCGCCATTTTCAATGGAACAACTTGTTTGGGATCGTGAATTTCATCGAGAATCAAATTGTTTCCGGCTGATACATCTTTGCCATACTCATGATAAATCCAGCCGATGACAAATCCGGCGAGTGGCAAAAACCAAATGATTTGCAAATGTCCAATTCGATATTCGGTAGCAAGGTTGAGTAAAATTAAAAATACAGCTGCCGCACAACCTGCTAAAAAACCGCTGGCAACACTTAAAAGTCCCCACTTGAGATACCGTTTCACAATAAGCACTGAGCTTCCATTTTCTTTTTGAAATCTCGGGTGAATCGTGGATTAGATTTTTTTAAATACTCAATTTGCTTTTCTACCATTTTGTCAAAAATATCAATCAAGTGATCGTGTCTTCGAGATGTGGTATCGAAGCCCACACTTGTTCCTAAGAGTTCAATGGTGTGATGAATCGCTTCAATCGTGGAATAACATTCTTTCGCCGGTTGTTTTCGAACTCTAAAATTTGAAAGACTCGGCGGCGTGAAACATATCTTCGGAATTTTTTTGAGATTCTCACTGAGAGACATCATTTTTTTAGCCGTGTTCCAAGTTCCATCGACTACAAAAACTACTGGAGTTTTATCTTTTGGAAAAACTTCTGCACGACTTTCAAAAGATAAGGGAGTGAGATTCATAGAAGACGCGCTCGGATATAAAAGCATCGAATGATAAGAAGAGTTTTCTAAAATATCGTTCACTCTTTTATTTCGAGAGTAGTCATGGCCTGCAATCAAATCGGAATTCTCCAAACAAAGATGAGACATGCGTCCGGTGGCTATTCGTCTTTTGACTTCTATCGGGTGAATCAAAATAATAAATTTTAACTTGGAATCAAATTTTTGGATATGAGAGCAGTAACAATTAAAGGTGGGCTGAAAACACTCAAAGCAGATCTCGCGAAACTTACGCTCACAGCTAGCTTTCTGTTGACGAATTTTCAAATAACCTTCAATATTCATTAGAAAGATTTGAGCATAAAATCATGAAATCATCAACCGCCGCCAACATGCCAACAACACAAAAAATCAAACAGATGCTCCCGTGGCTAGTGGCCATCGCTTTTTTCATGGAGTCTCTCGACACTACAATTTTAAACACTGCCGTTCCCGTCATAGCCAAAGCACTTAACGTGGTGCCTTTAAGCATGAAATCAGTGTTGAGCAGCTATACTTTGGCTCTCGCGGTTTTTATCCCCATCAGCAGTTGGGTGGCTGATCGATTTGGAACAAGAAAAGTTTTCTCTTTGGCTATTGCTATTTTCACACTTGGATCATTCTTATGCGGAATTTCTAAAGATATTCATATTTTGGTTTTCTGCCGAATTTTGCAAGGATGTGGAGGCGCCATGATGGTTCCCGTAGGAAGACTGACGATGGTCCGCACTTTTGCAAAGTCAGAGCTTATCAAAGCCATGAGTTTTGTAGCTATTCCCGCATTGATAGGTCCCATGCTTGGTCCGCTCGTAGGCGGGGCAATTGTTGGTTGGCTTCATTGGCGAATTATATTCTTCGTGAATATTCCCATCGGACTTTTAGGTTTATATTTTGTTTATAAAAATCTGCCTGACTATCACGAACCCACAGACAAACTGGATATTGTCGGACTTATTCTTTTCAGTTCTGGAATAGCGCTCTTTTCTTACGTGCTCGAAATTTTTGGAGAACACACATTGAGTGGACGAGAAATATCAGGCTTGCTTGCAATCTCCGCCGCTTTGCTCGGTGGTTACGCGTTTCACGCGCTGACTTACGCTCATCCACTATTAAACCTCGCTCTTTTTAAGATTAGAACTTTGAGAGTCGGGATCAACGGGAATTTCATCACTCGCATCGGCGCGGGTGGCCTTCCCTTTTTATTGCCTCTGCTTTATCAAGTGGGGCTCGGTTATTCGCCTATACAATCTGGACTTTTGATCATGCCTCAGTCCATTGCGGCAATTGCGTTAAAGGTAGTCGTGCCGAGAATTCTAAATCGCTTCGGTTATAGAAACGTCTTGCTGATAAACACGGCACTCATTGGACTCGTTATCTGTCTTTTTTCTCTGATCGGGCCGGGGACGTCCGCCGCACTGATTGTGATTCAAGCTTGTCTGTTTGGATTTTTCTCGTCGCTGCAATTCACAAGTATGAACACAGTGGTGTATGCCGATGTGACTCAGGTGCAAACAAGTATGGCGAGCACAATTGTCAGTACAGTTCAGCAAATGTCGTTGAGTTTTGGTGTAGCAGCCGCTTCGTTGGTGACGGTTTTATTTATTCCTGATCGCTATCACACAAGTCCCATGCAGATGATTTCTGGATTGCACAAAGCATTTTTGACTTTGGGAGGACTCACCGTCCTCTCCGCTTTCGTTTTCATCGAACTTAAAAACGATGACGGAGATGACATGAGTTTGCGTAAACGCGTGGGCACTCCCACGGTCAGCGAAATCTAATTATCTTGATAGGCCTTCACGTTGCATGACTGTTTTCACAGCAGGACGCTCCGTGATCCGATCCGAGTAATTATTCAAGTTGGTGTACTTGTCAGTAGGAATTTCTAATCTTTTCGTCCATCCGTAAACTGTAAAGAAAAGACAGTCGGCAACGGTGAACTGCTCACCTGCTAAAAATGTTTTTCCATCCATATGTTTTTCAACTTGAGCTAAAAGCTTATGGACATTGGCGATGCTTTCTTTGCGGGCTTCTTCGGGAAATTTATCATTAAAAAGATCGGCAAACGTAGGATGCAAGTCGGATGAAGTCCATGAGAGCCATTGACAAGCTTCATAGTAGTCATCCGATCCAGCTTTGGGCATCAGTTGAGGAGCTTTGTCATAGGCATAAGTAAGAATAGCCACGTTTTGCGAAATAGATTTTCCATCTTCGAGTACTAAAATGGGCACAGCACCTTGAGGATTAAGTTTTTCGACCATTTCCCAATCGCCAATTTTTGGTTCGAATTTGAATTTAGCTTCTTCGAAAGCGATATGACAAGACATAGAACAAGCACCAGGGGATAGGTAAAGTTTCATAAGCACTCCTTAAGATAAAATGAGTTTAATTTTTTTCGAGTTCGGCCCAGCGGGCATAAAGCTTTTCAATTTTATTTTGCAGTGAAGAAATCTCGGTGGTGATCTCAGCTAGTTTTTTAGCATTTGCCAAGTTTTCACGTTTTTCTAAATCCGATTCAAAACCTTTGAGTTTAGCTTCAGTCAGCTTGATATTTTCTTCCATGCCATCAAGTTCTAATTGATCTTTGTAGGTCAGCTTTTTTTTCTTGGGCTTTGCCGCTGCTGAAGTTTCAGCAGAACTTTCATCGGCACTATTTCCTGCGGCGCTGTTGATAGTTTTGCTTGTGGGTTGAGTGAGTTGCCAAGCTTCCCACTGTTCTAAACCTTCAAAAATTTCGATTTCTTTCACTCCTTTGGAATTGACTCCAAAAGCGTAAATACGATTGGCCACTTGATCTAAGAAGTAACGATCATGAGTCACTATGATGACGGCGCCATTAAATTCTTTAAGGACGTCTTCCAGAATATCTAGTGTAGCCATGTCCAAATCATTGGTAGGTTCATCTAAAATCAAAACATTCGCTTTTGTGAGCATGAGTTTCGCAATGAGAAGTCTCGCTTGTTCACCACCGGAAAGTTTCTTAACAGCTAATCCTAATTGTTCGTATGAGAATAAAAACTTCGCAAGATAACTTTTGATGTGAACTTTTTTGCCTTGGAATTCTACCCATTCTTCAGACGGACTGACTGTGTTTGCGACCGTCAATTCTTGATCGAGGCTCTCACGATTTTGTTCAAAGTAGGCCACGCTAAGTCTTTCGGCGTGTGAGACCGTTCCGGTATCTGGCTTTTCAGTACCAGTGAGTAATCGAATGAGCGTCGATTTTCCACAGCCGTTAGTTCCTAATAATCCAATGCGGCTTTTGGGCGTGATCAGTAAATCCATCACCGGAACAATCAACTCAGAGCCGTATTTTTTAGAAATTCCTTTGGCGTCTATCAATCGTTTAGGATTTTTTTCGAGTGACTGAAAATCAATTTGTACGGAAGAGCTTTTGTTTCTGAAGGTTAATTCTTCAACATTTTTTTTCAGTTCAGCGGCATTGTTGATTCGCGCTGTTTGTTTGGTTTGGCGCGCTTTTGCGCCACGCCTGAGCCATTCGGTTTCTCTTCGCAGTGTATTTTTAAGTTTAACTTCTAATTGCTCTTGAGCCGCCATCAAGCTTTCGCGTGTTTCCACAAAAGTGGCGTAATCTCCTGGCACACTCAAAAGTCCGCCAGGATGACGCTTGTCGAGCTCAATGATACGACTCGCAATGCGTTGCAAGAAAAGTCTGTCATGCGTGATGGTGAGAGTTGCAAAAGAAGCATCCGCTACAAATTCTTCTAGCCACAGAATACTTTCGACATCCAGGTGATTCGTCGGCTCGTCTAATAACAGGAGATCTGGTTCTTTTAGAAGTTCACGCCCAAGGGCCACGCGTTTCTTCCATCCACCAGAAAGCTTGCTAATCAAAGTGTCGTCATTGATTTGCGAACCACCCGAGAGGGAAAGTCTCGCCATGACCGTTTGGGCTCTGGCCATTTCCTGCCAGTCATATTCGTCTTTGCTACCCTCCATAATGGATGAGTAAACCGTGGCGTCAGGTGAAAAAACTGGAACCTGTTCCAGAAAACCTACGCGCAATCCACGTTGCACAGAAAGTTTTCCTTCATCTGGTGAGGTCTGTCCCGCCAATATTCTAAGCAAGGTCGATTTGCCAGCTCCGTTAGGCCCAATAAGACCGATCCGCTCTCCGCTTGAGATGGAGAATTTTAAATCCTCAAATAGGGGACGGGCAGTGAATGATTTTTTCAACTCGTGAGCACTAATAAGTATGGCCATAAAAAGGAATTTAACAGGGTAGAACCGGATTACATAGGACTAAACTTGGTACAGGATAAAAAGAAAAGGGCCCTATAGATTTGGGCCCTTTCGAACACTTAGTTTACGGTTTTTCTCATCTTTTTGATCATCATTGCAGCGCCAAAACCAATTGCGGCAGCTCCAACAATGCCAACCCAGCGGTTGCTCATTAAGCGGAAGGTAGCATCTTTAGCTTTGTCAAGTTTGGCCGGCATGACTTTCATTACATCACCAACCATTGAGTAGGCATCATCCATTTCCCCCTTTATCTCCGTGCTCATTTCAGATTTCCCTGATCTATCCTTGTCAGCATTATGTTCTTTTGTTTTGTCGAAAGAGGAATCTTTATCAATGGAAGTGTCAAAACGTGAAGATGCCGATGATGTCAAAGATGTTCCCGTTGATGGGGAAGCAGATTTGGAATCTAGATCGATATCATCATAGCTTTTATCAAGAGATGATGTGGAGCTTGGATATTTTGAAGTGCTTGGTGGGGAGGGGAATTTAGTTTTTTTGTCTGATCCGTAACTGCTGCTAGGGGTTGAGGTTCCGTTTTGCGTAGCCATTTTTTTCTCCTTGTTAAAGTTTCAGTAGCTTCAACTTATATAATAGCAATGGTCGTACCAATTCTTTACTGATTGTGATCGTTCTGATATTAGCCGGATACTTAAAGTGCAACATTGAAGTGGATTAATTGTACTTGTTAACAAACGTGGATTTACATTCAGTAACTCCTTTGCTAACATTTTCAGTATGGAAAATCGGCAGTTTAAACTTTCGAGAGAAAGATATTTGATGTATTTGACCCGTCGGGAATCGGATCTTTTGGATCTTCAAAAATCCTTGAACGAGGGAAGTTCTGATGCCTTTAAAACAATCGGTCACAAAATAATGGGAAGTGCTAAAACTTTTGGTTTCGACGAACTTGAGGATCTCGGCGTCCGTCTAGAAAAAATAAGCGTCGAAGAATTAAAAGCTCAAGGGGCAGCCCTTCTTACAGAACTATCTGAATGGATAAAAGCCACCAGAATCAAATTTCCTGAAATTAAATCTACATGATCAGAAATTCTCTCGCTAAAATAAAAACGGCACTTGGGCGAAACAATATTTACCAAGATAATATCGCTGTGATTTTCCCTCAAGACGAAACTTTTGATATGGAAGGCCGTTTAGAATGGCTTGCTAATCTGGTGAATTGGATTTTGAGACCTGCTCCTGTGTATTCGGACATCGATGCTTGTAAGCTCAGCACGCTTCGTATGCAACATTTACTTTCGATTTTAGATAGAGATCCTGTTAAAAAAGCCCAATTTGCAAAACTCATCCGTCAGACTTTGGTTGACGTCATAAATCCAAAGTTTTTTTCCGAAGTTGGAACCGCCTGGGGCGCAGGATTTCTGCAAGAACTTTATGAAATTTTTTTACGAAAATTTCTGCCAAGTTCTTCGATGGAAAAGGATTTAACGGCGTTTTTCCTTGCCGCTTTTCCAGATACCGAAAATATTTTACGATTTAGTGAAATGGATGAAAGTGTGTTCCATCCATTCATCGATATGCTGACAACTGGTGAAGGTTCTCGCGAATTTCTGGCCTCACTTTTTCTAGAGGTCGAGAATACATTATCTCTTCTTTCAGTTCATTGCCGAGCCATTGGCCTCACTCCTGATATTCTTAATCGGACCAAACATTTGAATTTCCGCCAATCTCCATTTTACACTTTAGATTTTAGGCCTTCCGAACTTGAGAGTAAGAATCCCGATTTTTCAGATGTCGATCTCTATCAGAAGTTTTTAGATTTGAAAAAGACAATCCGTGACTGTCGTAGAGACATTTCGGCAATCAAAGCTGGGCAAGAAGGCACCGGGATAAGTATCAACGTGACCTACAATCTTGAACGCCTAATCACTTATCTTAACCGAATGGAAATGCTGATTGATTTCGTTTTAGCTAAAAAAACAGAATTGAAAATGGTGACGTCTCGCTTTTTAAAAGTTATTTGGAGCGATATCGATCATCGATTCAGCTTCATGTGGTTAGTTCAAAAAAATATTGCCAAACTTGCACGGATGTCTCTGGAACATAGCGCCCAGACTGGTGATCATTATATTAATCGTTCTCGCCAAGAGTATTTGATCATGCTGAGAGCTTCGCTTGGAGGCGGAGCTTTGACTGCCGCCACCGTGTTTTTGAAATACATAATCTATTCGATTCACGCGGCCGGATTTATTCAAGGATTTTTACTCTCATTAAATTACGTTGTCAGTTTTGTGGCCATTTATCTTTTGGGTTTTACGCTAGGTACAAAGCAGCCCGCGCACACAGCAGCGGCACTTGTCAAAAAACTCAGTCCGAACATGAATGACCTTTCAATGGGTGAACTCGTTGTGGAGGCTTCTCACCTCATCCGATCGCAAGTGGTTTCAATATTTGGGAACATGGTTGCAGTGGTGGCCACAGTTTTATTATTCACTGAACTTTTTCAATTCACTTTTGGCATCCACATGATGAATCGGGAAAGTGCAATTCACACTGCGCAGTCGGTTGATATATGGGGATCTTGTCTCTTTTTTGCGGCGTTCACCGGAGTGCTGCTTTGGGCTTCAAGCCTTATAGGGGGATGGGCGGAAAATTGGTTTTTGCTCCGAGGCCTATGGTCAAGAATTGCACATAATCGAAAGATCATTCGTGTCTTCGGGTATTCAAAAACGAACCGAGCTGCAGAATTTTTAAAAGAGAAATTTGCTGGAATAACCACTAATGTGGCGCTTGGTATTTTCCTTGGGTTTCTGCCTGAGTTATTTAAATTTTTTGGATTTCCGTTGGAGGTTCGTCACGTGACGCTCTCTTCTGGTTCGTTAGCGGCAGCTTTTGTGACTTTAGGAATGCATGGGCAAGCCGGTGTTGTGGTTTGGCGATGCATCGTAGGAATTATTGGAGTCGGACTTCTCAATGTGGGCGTGAGTTTCACATTGTCGTTTTGGCTTGCTGCACGTGCAGCAGGTATAGAGGCCGAAGTGCAAAGGCGAATCTACAAAGCCGTGATTTACAGATTCGCCACACATCCATTTTCTTTTTTACTACCCAGGTGGCCTAAATAATCAGATTGCTTTTTCGTCAGGCAAACGCATTCTCTTGTAGAGTGTTTTCCTGTCGATGCCGAGATCCTTGGCTGTTTTATCTTTGGCTCCATCATTCTTGGTCACAGCATACTCTATATACTTTTGTATGACGTCCTGGAGCGCTTCGAGCTTCCCCTCAAATTTGATGCTAAAATCGTCAATATTTGCGGTTGATCCTGTCGCGTCGTCTTCAGGTGAGTTTGGAGAGTACGTCATAAAATCAGACTCTTTGATTTGCGCTTCTGCCGCCATAACTACTGCACGTTCGATACAGTTTTCTAACTCTCGAACGTTTCCGCGCCAATGATTTTCCAACAGTGATCGCGTCGCCTCTTTGGAAAAAGATCTCGCTGGAGATCCATTCATAATTGCGAATTTCTTTAGGAAACTTTCAGCCAAAGGGAGAATGTCTTCAGGGCGATCTCTTAAAGTGGGCAGATGAATAGGAATAACATTGAGCCGGAAAAACAAATCTTCGCGAAATTTTCCATCTGCAATCTCTTGAGGTAAATTTTTGTGAGTTGCAGAGATGATTCTCGCGTTGATCGCGCGCGTTTGGTTCTCACCAACACGTTTGATTTTTCGTTCTTGGAGAACGCGCAAAAGCTTCGCTTGAAGCGGCATGCTTAGATCTCCAATTTCATCAAGAAACAATGTTCCGTTTTCCGCTTCTTCGAAAAGGCCCAATTTTTTATCGACAGCTCCTGTGAAGGAACCTTTGGCGTGGCCGAAGAGTTCGGATTCAAGTAGATTTTCCGGGATGGCAGAACAGTTGATAGCAATGAATGGCCCTTTTTTACGAGTGCTCTCTGCGTGAATAAAGCGAGCGATAACTTCTTTTCCAGTTCCACTTTCGCCCGCCACAAAAATATTTGCGGAGCTCTTTGCGACACGTTTTGCAATTTCCAACGCTCGAATAAATTTTGGACTGCGTCCAATAATGTTGTTGTTCACGCGAACTTCTTTATCTCGAATATGTTCCCGTAAATCAGAAATGCTTTCAGTCAAGGAACCAAGGTGAATGGCTCGCTCGATGGAGATTTGCAACTGTGGAAAGTGAATAGGCTTCACGATAAAATCGTAGGCGCCTTGTCTAATTGCTTTCACTGCCATCTCTGCAGATTTTGAAACAGTGATTAAAACAATGGGGAGATCAGGTCTGATTTTTTTAATATTTCCGATAAATTCAATACCGGACATTTTCGGCAATTGGAGATCAGTGATGAGAACATCCCATTTGAGGGCCATGTTTTTTGAGGATTCTAATGCCGATTCCGCATCATCAAAAACTGTGACTTGATAGCCCTTTGGTCTGAAAAATGCGACGAGCAAATCCTGCATATCTGGGTCATCATCGATCACTACTAATTGCTTCGGGTCAATAGTCTGGGCCATGAGGTCTCCTTTTTCTTCTGAAAATAGCAATAACATAAGTTCGTTTTATACACAAGAAAACGTTCTTTTTTTACCCGAGTGGCGGCATTTTTCATAGTCATATCCAAATTAGACACAAGACACTTTTGGTCTCGCTATTGCTTTATGACAATACATGAGTGGTCGTCATTTGAAGGTCACATTAGTAAATAACACTTTTTTGGAGGTTACATGTTACGCGCAGCAATAATGTTTTTTGTTTTAGCTCTTGTGGCTTATTTCCTAGGTGCAGCTGGAATTGCCGGTTTGTCTATGGAAATTGGTCGCATTCTGATTTTTGCGTTCCTCATATTGGGAGCTATTTCTTTAACTGCTCATTTAATTACGGGCCGCGGCGCTCCACGAGGATTGTCCTAATGAAAGTCGTTAAACTCGCTAGCGTTGCAAGCTTGATAGCTTTTGTTGGTTTAGCAAATGCAGTATGCGCTGAGGAGACAGTCGGAGATGACATTAATCATGCCACTAAAAAAAGTGTCAATGCGGTAAAAAAAACCGGCCGTGAACTTTCCGACAAAGGTTGTGAAACCGTTGACGGAAAAATTCGGTGCGCCGGTAAGAGAGCTAGGCATGGAATTGAAAACAAAGTTGACGATCTCAAAGAGAAAGCTAATTAATTAGTCTTGTCTCTTGGGGCGACTGAAACCGCCTCGGCTTGGACCCCCAGCACCACCTGATGAACTGCTAGCATAGCTAGTACGTTTCCAAGGTGGTGTTTTTTTCTGTTTGTGATCTACATCGCCGTTTCCACCACGAGGTCCTCGTGATGATCCACCGGCATAACTTCCGCGTGATCCACCATTGCCTCCGCCGAATCCACCGCGACTTCCGCCGCCGTAACCACCGCGAGATTCGCGTTGTTCACCACGGGGAGCTCCAGGCATTCCGTTCATTCCGCTTTGGCCAAGCGTCACTCTGTCTCTATCGCCTTCGGCAGCGAAAAGATCAGGGAAATTCATCATTAAAAAACGTGAGGCCACTTCTTCTGCAGTCATTTTGGCTAGAGATTCTTTCCAGCTCTGGTCTAACAATTCCATGGCCTTACTGAAAGCGCCTTGATTGTTGAACTTGTCTAAGACAGCGGTAACTTTTTTAGATCCGATGTCTTTGCGAGTGGGGAGAATGCCTTCTTTAATTTTACTCTTAGTCATGGTTTCGAGACGACCAATGAGATGTCTGTGGCTTGGTGTCACCAAGCTGATTGCAGTTCCCTTTTTACCGCTACGAGCAGTTCGGCCAATACGGTGAACGTAACTATCCAGCTCGCGAGGGATAGAATAGTTGATGACGTGACTGACATCTTTGACGTCAAGTCCGCGTGAGGCAACGTCAGTACAAATTAAAATTTGCACACGACGATCGCGGAACGCTTGAGTTGTGGCTTCGCGAGATCTTTGATCTTTATCACCGTGAAGATTATCAACTTTGTAGCCGCGTTCAGACAAATAAGAGGTCAAGTCGACCACCAGTGCTTTTGTCTGGCAGAAAACAAGTCCGTAGAAATCTTCAGCAGCATCAATGATTTTGCAAAGAATGTCAGGTTTGTTGGATTCACGTGTCGCGTAGTAAAGCTGTTCAACAGTTGCCGATAAAACTTCGGTGCGATTGACCTGAATAACTTTAGGTGTACGAAGATATTTGTCAGCAACACGTCTTACTTCTGAACTCATTGTTGCGGAGAAAAGCCAGATTTTGCTGGTTTCGCGAGGAGCTGATTTAAGAATGGTTTCCAAATCATCTTTGAAACCCATGGAGATCATTTCATCGGCCTCATCTAAAATAACAGTGTGAACTTTTTTGAGGTTCAAAGTACCACGAGTCACGTGATCGACTAATCGACCCGGAGTTGCGACAACAATGGATGCGCCTTGTTTCAATCCACGGATTTGATCGCCGTAGCTGGCTCCCCCGTAAATTGCGACAGACTTGACTCCGATGTATTTACCCATGAGATCGATTTGTTTGGACACTTGAAGCGCCAATTCACGTGTAGGGCAGAGGATGAGTCCTTGCACGTCTCGGATCGCGGGTTCAACGCGATTTAGAAGTGGAATACCGAAGGCGGCTGTTTTACCAGTTCCAGTTGCCGCTAGTCCGATAAAGTCTGTTGGTTCTGCCAACAGGATCGGGTAAGCCAATGCTTGAATTGGACTCGGCGTGACATAGCCAAGGTCCGTGATTGCACGTTTGATATTTGCATTAAGATCTAATTCTTCAAATGTATTCAATTTAAACTCTTTTCTGTTTTTGTGTTGCGAATATAACACACAATGACGGGCTGCGCTAAAGTTTGTTATATAATTAATTTTACTTAGGAATATTGGTTACGTAAAATACAAACCTGGTGTTATTACACGACTTAAGCGGTAGGAAGTGACGTTTGAGTCCTAAGTTTAAAGGTGTACATCAGAATTAAAAATTAGTCGATTCTATTCCTAAAAACTTTAAAGGAGAGCATTATGAAAATTGAAAAAGTATTGTTTCGCGCCTCATCTAAATCAACTGGCGGCAGGGAAGGAAAATCAGTTTCTGCAGATGGAGTTATTAATATTAAATTGAGCACACCCAAGGAATTAGGTGGAGCTGGTGGAGGCGGCACGAACCCCGAGCAACTTTTTGCCGCAGGATACTCAGCTTGTTTCTTAGGCGCAATGAAGGCAGTTGCTGCTAAAGAGAAAGTCACTTTACCCGCTGAGACTTCTATCACTGGCATTGTCGGTATTGGGGCGATTCCTGGAGGATTTGGCATCGAAGTCGAATTGCAAATTTCTATCCCTGGGATGGAAAACAAAAGTGCTTTAGATCTTATTGATAAAGCTCATCACGTTTGTCCGTATTCAAATGCTACTCGAGGCAATGTGAACGTGACATTGAAATTGATTTAAATCCGCAGTTGCGGACTTAAATCAATTCTTGGCAGTCGATGGCTTATCTTTCTGCCATCCGATTGTAGGATGTGTTTTCTGTGTTTTCGGATGAACAAGAGTTCGGGAATTTAAATATATTCTCGATGTTTTATACAGGGAATGCATTGCTTTCCACTTGGGCATGGACTGGAATTTTTCTGGAAAGTTCTTTTTCAACGCATGGTGAACTTTTTTAAGTTGGCTCCCAGCAATTCCAGGATAAATGTGATGTTCCACATGGTACCCGAAATTTAAGTTTAAAAATTCCAATACAGGATGGTTTGTCACTGTCAAAGAGTTAACTAACGGATCATTGGTATTGGTGAGCGGACTGAGGTTATGGTTTGTTGAAATGTAACTCATCAGTAAATAATTTTGAACGAACAATGGAATAACTAAAACCCATAACCAATTGTGGGGACCGGCATAGGCTAAAAAAGCAGCCGCAATAGCAACTTGACCTAGAAATTCCAAAGTCACTTGTTTTTGATCGAGAGACTCAAAAATTCTGTTTCTAAATCGCAAGTAAGTCTGCGCCACAAAATTATGAAATGAAAACCAAAAGAAAAAGTACGTGAAACTTCTGATGTGTCCCGAACCAGGAGTGTAAGGGTACATTCGTTTCATAAAGGTACTGCTCTTATAAATTTTCATATTGGGAAAAGCATCTGGGTCACGAATCAATTGTTGGGTGCGACCGTGATGAAGACGGTTGTGCCAATATCTCCAGAAAGTAGGGGAGATGAAAAAAGGGATTGCACCAAAGAATCCGAGGATGCTTTGCATTCTTTGATTTTTGATGATGGCGCCATGAAAAAGTTCGTGGGAAACAAAGGCCATGGTTCCGTTAAAAAAACCGAGAAGCAGTCCGAGCAGAAGTTTCAAAGGCCAAATCATGGGAAGTTTGACGATAGCAAGGAAGGATGCGAGGGATCCTACGGCACAAAAAACATACCAACCTAGTCGAAGAGGCTTGGATGTGAAAACCTCGGGGCCTAATTCATTTCCTAAAACTTGGCTATAGAAACCAATCCCGTTAAGTTCTTGCTCAGCAGATGGGGCAATAAGGGGAGATGTGATTTCCTCTGATCTCATAGTTTCTGAACTAGAAATTTTATCATTGTCCAAACGCGTCTCCATATAATTACAGCGTTGTCATTTGATTATGTATTACTATAATTTCACTATATTTTAAATGGTGTGCGTTACGCTACCTAAAAACAGAGGTGAATCATTAATATTAAACAGCAACTTACAGTTTCAGAGATCTCCGCAGACTTCAGCCCAGCGGGCATTATAAGCGATTTCACCGACAGTAAAAACCCAATCATCAAGAGAATTTCTGCGGTTGAAGATAGTGGCCCTGGTGATTTAGTTTTTGTAGATAAAAAAAATTATGTTGAAATTGTAAAAACAAGAAAACCTTCAGCAGTAGTCACCTCAAAACCATTGAAGGAAGAGTTTTCAGAAATTGCCGATCTCGCTATTTTGATCGCACCAAACGTGAGCTTAGCTCATGCATTAATAAAGAAAAAATATGCGGCTAGAGATTTTGCCGCCTCTGGGTGGGAGAATATTCATAGCTCTGCCGTCGTTGATATCACTGCAAAAATCGGCGTGGGATCTGTTATTGAGCCTCGCGTGGTGATTGGAAAGAATGTCGAAATCGGAAAAAATTGTCGAATCATGGCCGGTGCAATCATCGAAAATGACGTGCAAATGGGAAATGATTGCCTGATTCACCCATTGGCTCTGATTGGATACGGTTGCCAATTAGGAAATGAAGTGAGCGTGGGATCTGGAACTATTATTGGATCTGAAGGCTATAGTTTCGCGCAAGATGGAAATGGAAAAAGTCATTTCATTCCCCAGACTGGGATTGTGGTTTTAGAAGATCGTGTTCGATTGGGAGCAAACAATTGCGTCGATCGGGCTGCCTATCGAGTCACGCGCATTGGAGCAGGAACAAAGATAGATAATCTTTGTCACATCGCTCACAACGTGGATATTGGCGAAGACTGTTTACTTACCGCGATGCTCTGTGTGGCGGGCTCCACAAAAATTGGTAATCGTGTGATCACTAGTGGTCAAACGGGAATATTGGATCACGTCTCCATTTGCGACAACACAGTTTTAGTGCAAAGAGCCGGCGTGAATAAAGATATCACCGTCGCCGGTGCATACGCCGGATCGCCGGTGCAACCATTGGCGGAGTATATGAAAAACACTGCAGTGGTTAGATCCGCGGGTGATCTTCGCAAACGAGTAGCTGAGCTTGAGAAAAAAATCGCCTCTCTCGCCCGCCCTGACTAGCTCTGCTTTTTTGCCAGAAAATGATACAGTGGAATCGGCATCACACGCCGGCCGACAGACTGTGCGATATAAGCCGCAATGAGAAATGGTAAAATTAGTTCGTGTTCGTTAGTCATTTCCATCACGATGATCACTCCAGTGAGAGGTGCGCGAATGGCTCCGGAGAAAAAAGCAACCATCCCTAAAAGCGCACAGGCTTTGAAGTTCACGAAGTGTGCAAGTTTTGCGATGCCCATTCCAATGCCAGCTCCAATGGATAAACTTGGAGAAAAAATACCGCCGGCCATTCCTGAGAGATACGAAAGCACGGATGTTGCAAATTTTAAAATCGGAAATGACAAACTCACAGTGTCCACACTTGAACTTTCTAAGGCGTGCCGAGTGACTTCGTAACCAGAGCCGGAGGTGTCACCATCTGTGAAGTAACCAATCGCCGAACAAATAAGTCCTACTAAAAATGCACGTGCTACCCAGCTTTTTGGAAGTCGAAAAAAATCGGGATAGGCCAGGCACCTCGCAAAAAGTCCGCCGAAAAATCCTGAGATAAGACCGATTAAAACTGCTTCGGATAACAAAAGCATAATGGAAGTTTTTGCTAAAACCGGGGCTCCAAAATAAAGATAATTTCCGCTCAAGCCTTGGGCTATAACTCCAGCAATGATTACGGCCAACATGACCAATTGTCTGAATGGTCCAAAAATTCCATCGGCGATTTCTTCTAGAGCAAATGTGATTCCAGCGATGGGAGTGTTAAATGCCGCCGCAACACCCGCTGCGCCTCCGGCTACAAGAAAAGATTGGAAATCAATTTCAGGTGCATATTTTCTGATTCGATGACCAATCCAAGCAAACCCGGATGCTGCAATTTGTACAGTTGGTCCCTCTCGTCCAATGGAAGCTCCTGCTAAAATGCCCACGGATGATGAAAGCACCTTCACCACTGCGGTACGAATAGAAATAAGTGAACTTTGCCAAGCAACCTCTCTTCCCTCAACCTTCGGATGGAGATTTGCTTCTTTGGCTTGATCAATCGCTGCAAGAACCTGAGGAATTCCACTGCCTTTGGCATTTGGCGCGAATTTTTTAACTAGCCATGTGGCGGCGACAAACAAAAATGGTCCACTTGCCGAGACAATTAACATGTTTTGTTTAGAGCTGTGAAATAAACTAAAGAAGTGCCCTTGCAAAGCAGAAATCAGTCGGGCGTATAAAACAGCGAGAACCCCAACTAGTCCCGCGGACAACCAAACTGCAGCGTGAAGGAAAGTTTTCCTTGGAGTAATGTCTAGGTCAGGACGTTTCCAGTGTGGGTAATTCATGAAGGCCAACCTTTGGTCGCGTTGTTTTTAATATGAAACAGATGATAAAATAGAAAGTGCCCTATTACAAACTTCTATCGGGGATTTGATGTCAATTCGCTATAAGCTTTTGATTTTAATGTTGATGCTTACGGCCGTGACTCTTGGTGCCTTTTTGGCCCTAGCTGTAAACCTTTTCAAGAATGACAAGATAGCCTACATTTTTGAATCAAGTAGCTCTCATACGCGTAGCGTGGCCAATCAAGTCATGAGTGAACTTAAGATGCACGAATCTCTAATGAGCCTTTACGCCACGGGATTTGACAGAAATAAAAACACCTTTGATAATATGGTTCGGTCCCTTTTTGAAAAAAACGAAAGTCTTTTGCAGGTAGCTGTCACCAAATGGGATGGCCAGCAATTTAAAAAATTGGGAGAGTTGACTAAATCTTCTTTCGATCAAAAAGATTATCAAGGAGTATTGCCGGCTCTCAATGAAACTCAAAAAACTGCATCTCAAGGTGGATTTGCATTTCAAATTGTTGAGGCGGATTTTAACTATTTTATTTATGCAGAGAAAATAAATATTCAAGGTGATCCAGCTAGCTATTTTGTAACTTGCGTGGACCGTGAGGAGGGGATTTCTACCGTCCTCAAGCGCTCACCTCTTTTTGAAACTTATATTGTGAATGGCTCGGGTGGAGTCATTATGACTTCCAAAAAAGAAAATGCCGCAAACAATCTCTCCGGTTGGGAATTTTATAAAAATTTGGATAAAGATAATATTTCTGAGGGGGTTTCTGAAACCAAGAGTCTCACGGGTGAACCCAGTTTGGCGTCGTATGCGCGCGTGGGATTGGGAAATCTAATGGTCATTGCAGTCATAAGTAAAAAACTTGCTTTGCGTGCGATCAATGTTTTACTTTTGAAATCGGGATTATTTTTTGTAGTTCTCATTTCCCTCTCAGCCTTGCTCGCAGTGTATGCATCTAAACAAATCACAATTCGTTTAAGAATTTTGGATGCTGCTACCAGTGAACTTGCTCAAGGAAATTTTGATGTGCACATTGAAAGTTCATCGAATGATGAGGTGGGTAGGCTTTCAAAAAACTTTGGCACCATGGCTTCAAAAATTTCAGCGCTAATGAAAGACAACGTTGATAAAGCGCGAATGGAAAAAGAATTAGAAACCGCAAAGCTTGTTCAAGAGACTTTATTTCCGGAAAAGAATTCTGTTCTTGGTCCAATCAAAATCAGTGGCTATTATGAACCTGCAAGTGAGTGCGGTGGTGACTGGTGGTATTACTTTCAACTCGGCACGAGAGTCTTTGTTTGCATCGGCGATGCCACAGGACACGGCGTTCCTGCCGCACTCATCACTAGTGCTGCACGCTCAGCAGTCTCTCTCATCGAAACAAGTCCTGGGATAACACCGGGTAGTTTTTTGCAGCTACTCAATCGCGCTATTTACGAAGCTTCTAAGGGCCACATTCAAATGACATTTTTTGTTGCTTGCATCGATACGGCAACCA
Organism: Oligoflexia bacterium; assembly: GCA_043732305.1. Taxonomy (GTDB): domain Bacteria; phylum Bdellovibrionota; class Bdellovibrionia; order JABDDW01; family JABDDW01; genus JAYTHU01. The sequence continues at coordinate 2,570 of JAYTHU010000195.1, read as the reverse complement.
ACAAACTCACTTATTCAAACGCCAGTCACAATGCTCCGTTTTTGATCAAGAGGAATGCTGAAGCCATCAAGAAAAAGGATCTCCTCCCATTGCTCATGGATAACGACGGTTTTAGACTTGGCCAGGAATTGGCAAGCCGCTATGAGGAAGCCACAATTGATATTGGCCCTGGAGACAAAATTTTCTTTTACACCGATGGTTTGACTGACATTCAGGATCCTACAGGGCAGATCTTAGACGAACGCGGAATGATAAAATCTCTGACTTTGGCGGCGACTAGAGCGAAGGATGTTCGCGAGATGATTGAAATAATCGCATCTGACGCAAATACATATCGAAATAAATCCATGTTGGCTGACGACGTTACTTTTTTTGCCTGTGAATATTCCGTTTAAATGTGGTAGATCTAATCTTCGAATGACCGATTATTCTTACTTCGCCGTCGATCCGGCTCATATTAAAAAAGAACGCAATAAGGCCCGTGACCTCCGTGAGACGCAATGGTGGAAGCAGAAGTTAGGGCTGGGAATTTGCTATTACTGTGAGAAAAAAATCAGCCGAGAACTTTTGACCATGGACCATATTGTTCCCGTCGGCAGAGGTGGAACTTCATCTAAGGGAAATGTGGTTGTCTCGTGCAAAGACTGTAATACCCAGAAAGCCCATAAAATTCCAGCCGAAATCCTTTTAGCCAAAGGCTAACGACTAAAATCAGTTTCAAAAGAATTAATTACAAATTTTAGAATCTATATTATGAAATGAGTTCTTCGGGCGCGTAGCTCAGTTGGTAGAGCAGCTGACTCTTAATCAGCGGGTCGCAGGTTCAAGCCCTGCCGCGCCCACCATCTGTCCCCAAATCCGAAGATCGAAAAAACCAAAAAATTGCGAACCACCGTCAGGTGGTTTTTTTGTGTCTGGTGTAGTCGATTTTGATTTTCGCGGGCAACTTCGCGATTTTTAGAGATCACCGTCCTTTCGAGAACTGGATCTGGGTAAAAGTATTGTTGACTAATCTAATGTTCTCTCAAAAAGTAAAACCGGTTGTCCGGCATAAGATGCGATATCTTTTTGGACATATCCACATTTACCGGCAACTTTTATCGAAACCAGATTTTCAGGATTGATAATACAAACAGTCCGTGAGTTTTCAAAATGAGAATCGCCCCAATTGATCACTGACCGCAAAGCTTCGGTGGCGTAACCTTGGCCGTGAAATTCTGGCGCAATAGCCCAGCCCAATTCGGGAACACCATCAATTGATGGTTCCATTTCTCTTTTAAAATCCGCAAAACCAACTTCGCCCACAAATTTCCCACTGAATTTTTCTTCGACCACCCAATAACCAAAATCCATCAATTGCCAGTGTCCAGCGTAATTTAAAACACGTGCCCAAGTTTGTTGACTCGTCGAAACTTTTCCGCCAATAAATTTCACGGTGATTGGATCGCTCCACATTTTCAAGCTCGCGGAGAAATCTTTTTTGGTGTGACTACGCAAGATGAGGCGATCAGTTTCTAAAACGGGGATATTCATTTGAGCCTTTTTTCTGTCGACATATTTATTCACTTAGAATAGTTCCGTACTCATATGAATCAACAAAAATGGACTGAGGTCGACGAGTACATCACAAATAATTTGGTCAAAGCGAATCCTGCGTTAGAAAAAGCTGTGCAGCTGAGTTTGGAAGCTGGTCTTCCGGCCATTCAAGTTTCACAGCCGCAAGGAAAGATGCTATGGCAACTGGCAAAGCTCATGGGTGCTAAAAATATTCTTGAGATTGGAACTCTCGGTGGATATAGCACCATCTGGATGGCCCAAGCGCTGCCTGCCGATGGAAAACTTGTGACATTAGAAATAGATGCTAGGCATGCCGATGTTGCTCGAATAAATATTGAGAGCGCTGGATTTGCAAAAAATGTAGAAGTGATTGTTGGCAACGCCATAAGCACTCTTCCGCAACTTTCTGATCAGAAACCTTTTGACATGGTTTTCATCGATGCGGACAAAGCGGCAACCCTTGAATACTTCGAATGGGCAGTGAAGCTTTCTCGATCTGGCAGTTTGATCGTCGTGGACAATGTTATTAGAGGTGGAGAGGTCAGTGATTCTCAATCGAAAAATTCTGGAGTCAGAGGTATCAGACGATTTTTTGAAAAAATAAAATCAGACACTCGTGTTGACGCCACTGCCATTCAAACTGTAGGTAATAAAGGCTATGACGGATTTTCATTAGCAATAGTGAGGTGATGCAATGAGTGTGAAAGTTTTTGAATATGCCAAGTGTAGTACTTGTAAAGATGCGCTTAAGTTTTTGGATGAAAATAAAATTAAATATGAAAGCATTGCGATTGTGGAACAGCCGCCTTCAGTTGCTGAACTTAAGTTGATGGTAAAATTTATTGAAGCTCGTGGCGGAACTTTCAAAAAACTTTTCAATACGTCGGGCATCCAATACCGAGAGCTAGGCATTTGGCCATGCCCCAGGGATAGTTGAAGTTTAAGAGTTGAGAGGTCCAAACATATCTGATTTCATAAGGTTACAAAGACTAATGAAACAGACACGAAAGGAC
>JAYTHU010000194.1:0-25400 GCA_043732305.1 Oligoflexia bacterium | reverse complement strand
TTGTTGATTTAGTCTTGCAACCAAATCAAAACATAAAGGCCTCGGATGGACAATTTTGAATTTCTTATATCTGACCCCCCAGTTAATTACGGAGAACCAGAGACCTTCTGGCGCAAACAGCTACTAATATAATGAGTTCGATAAGATAACGCGATATGCTAAAGTCTTAACGCGATGCGCCGATATGTATGTGTGGCCGGGAAGGGTTGCTGGACTTGGAAATTTAGGAAAAACACAGGAAGCGTAAAATCACCTGCTTCCAACTACACCGAGCGGGTCGGGAATCGGGAGTATCAAGAACTCCAGATTAAATATAAAATGGTATCGGTCTGAACCGCAAGTCATCACGGAATATCTGGACTCACGGCGAAAGATCGAGACGATGTTTTTGGCAATTTGAAACATTTCGATAAAGCTCTCGTTGAAATTAATTGCATGATTAAAGTTTAGTGAAACTCCGCACGGGTAGGCCGTCTCTGCCGCAGGTCTATCCTATTTAGCCCAGGGCCGAGGAGAATTGCCCAGTTCTCCTTGGCCATTTCTTTTGGTACACTATTAACAGGCAGGGGGCATTTTTCTATGAAATCAAAATCAGGTAATAAAAAATCTTCTTCGGACAAAAATATTTTGCGACCGGCTCGTCGACATATTTATCGTACAAAAATTTCCATGCTCTTTATTTTTGTGGCGGCGATATTGGTTGGCTACAACAACTGCGCTCCGCAACTTTACAATAACTCTCAGAGCTCATCCTCTTGTTCGACTATCGGCTACACTGGGCCATCTTTAATTGTGAACGGCCAAATGATTTCCGCAGATACCAGTACATCGGCGGTTATTCATGCGACAGTAAATCACGCAATTAGTTTTTCGATTTATGAAAACGGGGCTGCGGTAACATGCGCGGCCACCAATGGACAGAGTTATTGGGTTCTTCCCACCGCACAGCAAATCACTAACAATTGTATCTCTCAAGCTATCGCCGCCAACGGCCAATACATTTACACGTATCATGCGGTTGAATATATTAATGGCACCGAATGCCCACCCGCCACCAATAATGTGAGCGTACAAATCTCCATCCCATAAACCCCAAAACCCAAGGTACGCCGTTAGTTATGGTAGCGTCTGTGCGTCAATTTCAATCTTGAAATTGACAGATTTGTTGCATCAATTGTTTGAGAATCCTGGTCAAGTTTGAACCGATTGGTACTGCTCAGTTAATCTTAACTGAATTGTCTTTCCAAAATTGAAACCAATAAAATCGCATATGTAAATGACACGCTCCCACTGCCAACTTTAGCGGCGTACCGTTCGGTAATATGATTAATTTTTTTACAGTACCGAAGTCCTGAAAATAAATAAATCTGGCACAAAGTCTAGTTGCTGCGGGCACATAACGCGACGTGTTCCGGACCAAGGTCCTAACGCGGGCTCATGTTTCCTGGACCAAGGCCGAGAAGTTCTTTGTAAGTTGTGAGTGGTGAAGGTCCTCCTGGTTAGAGCTCTCAGCGCCTGTCCCGGTGATGAAAGCAATGATCAACGAGGGCCCAACCCAATTACATTTATGGTCGTGTTGTCGGTTCGTGTGACTCAAGTCGCAGCATGGTCTTACGGGTATGGGTCGCAAAATTTTGTAGGAGGCTTTTATGGGCTTAAGAGTTGCCACTAACATTGCATCTATCAACGCACAGAGACATTTAGGAACACAACAGGCAAGAACGGAACATGCTCTCGCAGCACTATCATCCGGAAGCAGAATCGTTAAGGCTGCAGACGATGCGGCCGGACTTGCGATTTCAGAAAATATGCGCGGTCAATTGGGCGGAATGAAGCAAGCCCGAAACAATGCTAACAACGCTATCTCACTCGTGCAAGTCGGTGAAGGTGGGTTGAATGAAATTTCGAATATTATGATTCGATTGAGAGAACTTGGCGTTCAAGCAGCGAGTGATAATATCAGCGATAAAGAAAGAGGATTCTTAGACACAGAAGCGCAACAGCTTTTACAAGAATCTGATCGTATCGCTCACACTACTCGCTTCGGTGAAAAGCAACTTCTTGATGGTTCTGGTGAACAACTGGAATTTCATGTGGGAGCCTTTGCTGGAAAAGAAAACATTATCAAATACAATTTGAATGCTGATGCCACCACAAGCACTCTAGGAGTAGACGGGCTAAGCGTTGGAAATAAAGAGGATGCTCGAGATTCACTTGCTAAACTAGACAAGTCTCTCGATAAAATCGGTAAACTCCGCGCTGACTTCGGTGCCGTGCAGTCTCGATTGCAAATCACTGTGAGTAACTTAGATATTCAGAGCGAGAACTTGTCTGCCGCTAAGTCAAGAATTAGTGACGCCGACATCGCTCATGAATCAGCCGAACTTGCTCAGGGGCAAATCCTGCAACAAGCTGCCGTGGCAACCCTGGCTCAAGCCAATGCATCCAACAACTCAGTGTTGAAATTGATTTAGTAACATTGTTTAAAGGGAACCAATGGACCTGCCTAAAGCCCGAACTCGGGGGATTTGCCTCCCCCGAGTTTTTTATTTATTGCAAAAATCAGCCAACCACCTAAAATTTAATCAATGGAATTTGAAAAGCCGGTCTTGTCGGCGTCTCTCACAAGAACGATTGTCATCCCTTTGCTCATCACCTACGGTCTCCACATCAAGCAAGTTTCACTTGAAATATTTTCTGCTCCTGGATTGACTGCCGTCTTTATTTTCTATTTTATTTTTCTGATCACCTGCAATTACATTTTGTATAAAAATATTCATGACGTCGAAGATGATCCCGAAATATTTTTATCTAAGAGTTACCACTCAAGAATCCTTCGTGGAACCATGGGTTTCTACTTGGCACTTTTGAAACAGGTGACGCGAATTATTTTTAAGCCTTTAAAATTCTTGGTGATGATTGGGATATTTGGCTTTCCTATTCTGTGGCTTTTGGGAGTTATGCGTCCGGAGTTCCAATCGAGCTATCAACTTATTGTCACATTCTGTGTTGCCTTTATCTTTTGTGAGTTGTTTCTGACTCCTCATGAGGAGACGTTGCTAAATTTAGTAGAGAGATCAAGGAATCATTTGATGGACAGGCGGGCGAACTTAGTAAAGTTTGTTTACAGCATGGATTATCAAGAGAGTTTGGTAGTGCCGAGCCTCCCAAAAGATCTTATTCCTTCTGCTCTCTATTATGTTTCTGCATTCGGAAAAATCATATTGTTTCATCTTTTGAATGTGCTGATTTACCTTAAGCAAAAATTTCATCTTAAAAAGATTGTCTTAATTTTCATTCCCTTTGTGCAGCTTTTTGATTTAGTAACTCTCGGAATTGTTTATTTGATTCTTGGTCTGTATTTGGTCATTTCATTTGGCCTTAGGTATGGGTTGTGGCTTGGATTTGGCGGATTATTTTTTTACTTTTTATATTTGAATGTGAAAAATCTTTCGCACAGTGTGATGGACAAAAGTCTAAAGAGCTTTTTGTCGAGCATGGGGACCACTGCTCTTTGTTTTATTGCGCTCGAAATGTTGAGACACCTACTCTTAAATTTACCTTTGAGACTAATCCCGTCCAAAGGTCCTGAAAACGACTCGCTACAAGTCGAGTAAGTCTCTAAATCTACCTACGTTGGTCTAGTTAAACTAGACTTCGGTCTAGAACTTTCGTCTAGGTCTTAAGCTAAAAGTCCAGTCGCCGAGAAGTATTATGAAGGTAACGAGGCAAAAGATTCTAGACCCCATGAGCCAGAACACAAAAAGAAGAGGCAGTACCAAAGAATAGTTTAACAGTTTCCCCGTAAGAAGTTGTTACGCACTTGAAGTACAAATCATGAGACGAAAAATTTTGGGCCCCTGGACTTTCATGTAGAAAGTTTTTAAACCGCACGTGAAAGGGGACTATCATGGGCTTACGAGTATCAACAAATATAGCATCAATTAACGCACAGAGAAATCTGAGCATATCGCAAAGAGAAATCCAGAGCTCTTATGCACAACTTGCATCTGGAAGCAGAATAAATAAATCTTCTGACGATGCCGCTGGATTAGCAGTGAGTGAAACACTCAAAGCGCAAATCCGTGGATTCCGTCAAGCCGGTCGTAACGCAAACGACGGTATCAGCATGATTCAAACTGCTGAAGGTGGTTTGAATGAAATTTCCAATATTGTGGTGCGCCTGAGAGAGCTTGGTGTTCAAGCTTCTTCAGACACTATCGGTGACCGTGAACGCGGCATGATCAACGTTGAAGTTCAACAGTTGAAAGCTGAGTCTCAACGTATCGCTGTGACCACACGATTCGGTGCAGTTCATCTTTTAGATGGAACTGCTGATAAATTTGATTTCCAAGTCGGTATCAACAACAACGAAAGTGAAGATAGAATTACTTTCAACGCCGGCAAACAAGACGCAACGATCTCTGCTCTCAATATTGACAGTATAGATTATTCTTCCAAAGATGGCGCAAGAGATGCTCTTGCAAAATTGGACGAAGCATCTCTCAAGGTCAATAGCACACGAGCAGATTTGGGTGCTATTCAGAACCGCTTGCAATCCACAACTCAGAACTTGGGAGTGCAAGAGGAGAACTTATCAGCAGCTAACAGCCGCATCCGTGATACGGACGTTGCAATGGCCACTGCTGATTTAACAAAGAACAACGTTTTGTTACAAGCTGGAGCTGCAACATTGGCTCAAGCTAATCAAAGCGGAAACTTAGCTCTAAAATTGCTTGGATGATTCTAGCGATTTAAAGAATCGCTACGAGTGAAATGCTGGTGGGGGAGAAGTCGTGAAAAACTTCTCTCTCACTTATTAATAAAAGCGGAGCAAAGTCTGACATTCGCGAAGTGAACCGAGTGCAATAAAATAATATTTACGAAGGTCCGCTACAGTTGTTTTTTTCGAACCTTCAGATAAATTCGATGCCACCGATCAACAAGTTCTTAAATATTGATCCTTGATCCTTGATTGCCAAGTCTCTCTGGATTGCCTCAACTGCCTTGAAGTCCTTTCCTAAAAAATCTATTCCAAAGCCCAGTTAAAGAGTTTGACGTTTTTCCCGACAAGTTTATTGGATGAATATAAAAGCGATTGTTGGAAATATTGTTCCCATAGATTCGGTCAAGAGATCTGAGACTAAACGTCTAGCTCAGCAAACTCAGGATCGTGATCCCAATCAAGGGGGCGGTGGTGGTGGTGAGCCTGAGCAACATCGTTTCACAGAAGAAGAAGTCAAAGAAGCTGTGGCCATTCTGAAAGAGAACCCTGGTTTTAAAATTCACAATCTTCAATGCAGAGTCGAATGGAATGAAGGTCGAGTGACTGTTTATGTTGAGGATCCCGCCGGTAAGATTATTCGCCGTATTGCAGATACTGAACTTTGGGCCATCGTTAAGAATAAGAGCAACCAATCACAGCGTGGCACACTTTTAAATAAAGCCCTTTAATCAAATCAAAATTATAGACCAGTTAGATTTTTGACTCATAGTTTCTCTTCTACATAGGAGAAACTAAATCTATCGGTAACCCACTCTTGTCAGGAGGACTCTGTGGGAATTAGTTTTGGTTCTATCAACACAGGATTACCACCCAATATTGTTCAGCAGCTTGTTGATGCTGAACGTATGCCTATAAAAGCTGTAGAAGTACGCAAAGGGAAATCCCAAGAACAATTAAAACTTGTCCAAGATATCACTGGAAAAGTTCGCGAAATTTTTGCAGGCCTACGTGAATTAGGAAACACTCGTGGATTTGCGGATGTGAAATTAGCGACTGGTGATCCCAATATTCTTTCTGGCACCGTGGACAAAAATGTCGCCAAGCCCGGAAGTTATCAAATCGAAGTTCTCAAGCTAGCCCATAAAACTTCTGCTGTGAGCAATGGTTTCCCAGATAAAAATGAAACTCAAGTTGGTGTGGGCTATTTCAAAATGAAAGATGCCAATGGAGAATCTAAAGAATTTTATGTAGACGATAAAAATAACACGCTCGATGGTTTGGCAAAACTTATAAACGGCAAGGGGTTGGGAATTCAAGCTTCTGTGTTGCAGGACAAATCAGATAAAGATACGCCTTACCGTCTCATGCTTTCCGGCAAAGGTGTGGGCAATGATCAAAAAATAGATTTTCCTACGTTCTATTTTCTAGATAGCGACCAAGATTTTTTCATCGAAAAGGAAAGACCTGCGGAAAATGGCCGAGTCAAAGTAGACGGTTACGAATTTGATATCAGTGAAAATAAATTAGACGATGTTATCCCTGGGGCAACTATTGAACTCAAGTCTGCGTCCCCGGGAAAAGAAATCAATGTATCTATCACTGAGGATAGAGAAGTCATCACCGGTAAGATTAAAAAATTCGTAGATCAAATGAATGGCGTTTTTCAATTTATTCAAGCGCAAAATAAATTGGATAAAGATTCTGATACCACAAAAACTCTCGGTGGTGACGGCTTGCTGCGAGACATCGAAAACCGCTTACGAAATGTTATGCAAAACCCCGCTTACGGTGTTGAAGGTTCAATTAAATATATGTCTGAGGTGGGAATCACTTTCAATCGTTCAGGGCAGTTAGCTTTCGATGAGGAAAAATTCAATGCCGTCGTGGCTAAACAACTCCCCGACGTCAGTAATTTCTTTGTAGGAAATGCTCTGGACGTGGGATTTATTCCGCAAATGAAAAATGCTTTGAATACAATGTTGGATCCTACCAATGGACCACTCACTCAAAGAGAACAAGGCCTGAAATCTAAAATTGACCAGTTTGATCAACAGATAGCGAATAAAGAAAGAAATTTAGCACAGAAAGAGATTCAACTTAAAAACCAATTTGCTCATCTCGAAGAAACTATGTCGGCTCTCAAATCTCAAGGCGCGTTCTTGCAAGCGAGATTTGGTGGCGGCGGTGGTGGCGGGACGAGTTTCACGGAGGGATAATTTTTAAATGAGTACAAACGTTTATCAGAAATACAAGCAAACTGCAGTGACTAGTGCGAGTCGCGAAAAGCTCTTGCTCATGCTGTATGAAGGTGCCATTAAATTCACAAAACAAGCCATCGTTGCATGTGAGACCAAGAACATCGGTGACCGAGGTCTATATATCGGGAAGGCCTACGACATTATCATGGAATTAAGTAACACACTTAATTTTGAAGTCGGTGGCGACATCGCAAAAAATCTAGAACAACTTTACATGTACTTGATGGACCAACTGACGCAAGCCAATGCCAAAGGTGATGTCACATGCCTTCATAATTCGCTTAAGGTGCTTAGCACTTTGAATGAGGGTTGGGTCCAAGCAATCGATTCAATTAAGAAACAAAAAACCAATTCCGTGGGGGAACCATGATTAAAACCATTCAACTTCTGCAAGAAAAAAATAATCTGCTTGAGAAATTTGTTTCGCTCAATCGAAATAAAATTCAAAAGCTACTCGTCAAAGATTTCTCCGGACTGGAAGAATTTCGAGAAGAGCGCGAGGCGATGCTCAACATCGTCAAACACATAGACGAGATGATCGATGAACGCATGAAAGATGTGAACACGATTTCTATCCCATCTGAAGTTAAACGCAAAGTGCAAAATTTCTTAGAGCTAAAAGATGGTCATCTTCATTCTATTCTTGATCAAGACTTACAAATTATGCAGATCATTGATGAAGCCAAATCTCAAATTATTCTCGATCTGCAAACTGTCAGAAGGAATAAAAAGACAATTGGTTCCTTCAAGAGTTATAATCCCGAATCAAATCTAGACGAAGAAGCTTAATTGTTCAATGAGCCTAATGGGTCAAAAGAATGTCATTCTTTTGACCCTGGTTTTTTGTTTTGACCGACCATCAGTCTAGTTCTCCATTCCATATCTCATAATTCGCAGTAGGCAATTAAAATAACTTGGCATTTGTGTTGCTCTATCAAGTTGCTGGAGGGGCACAATGGAAAAAATCCTCGAGAAAAGAAAAAATAAAAATTCGCCTAAAGCGCTTGGCGAAATAATTCCAAGCAAGATTAAAAAATTACGAATTTTTGGTCGACTAGAAGAAGCGTTCAAATCATTTGACGAGTTGGACACGGAAGACAAAACACAGTTTGTCATTCAAAATGAAGTTAGTTTTTCGGGAGCAACGATCAAGGATATGCCCCCGCTTCCCACAGAAGCATCTGTAAGCGGATTTCTGCTGAGGAATGCACTTCTCCTGATAGACAACGGAGAATTCGTTCTGGCTCGACATATTTTGGGCGATCTTCTCAGGCGCCAGCCATATCACTGTGAAGCCATTCGTTGGATGGGCTGGTGTTTCAAGCAAGCAGGTGATTATTCTTCTGCGCTCAAATGTTACGGCCAACTGCGAATTCATCGCAAATCCGATCAAGATCTGTACGAGATGGGCGAAATTTATTATGAGCTAAAACAAGATGCTTTCGCAAAAGACGCCTGGGTTGAAGCTCTGAGCTACTGTCATTCTGAAAGTCCCAGACTTTTTGATCTTCATAAAAACCTAGGTAACAGTTTTATGCGGTTGGGTGATTTGGAATCAGCTGAAGAAAACTATAACAAAGCTTTCACGTTGAGACCGCACTCGGATGCCCTTCAAGTTAATCTCGGATCGCTCCATTTCTACCGACGGGATTTCAAAAAGGCATTTGAGGCTTTTAAAGAAGCCGTGGACATCAATCCCTACAATGATCGGGCTTGGTGTGGTGTTTCCCTTGTGGCCCGCGAGAAGAAGGATTTTATTTGGGCTAAAGAAATGCTGCTCAAGTCTTTGGATATTAACTCGGAAAATTTAGTTTCACTGCAACTACTGGTGCAATGGTCTTTTGAAGATCGAGATTTCACGAACGCTATTGAAAGAGTGTCGGTCTATTCATTCCAAAATCAGAATGACACTTCTATGATTTACACTTTGGCGGGTCTCTTATTTGAAGCGGCTTGCTTTTTAGAATCCGAGATGGAACTTGAACGTCTTCTAGCTCTTGAACCCACTCATAATGACGCCCAGGAACTGCTAGAAATTATTTGTCAAAAAAACAACACAACAAAGGATGCGAAATGAAAAAAAGTAAAGTTTTAGGCCAAGTCTTGGCAGAAAAGCTCGATTTGACATTGAAAAGTTTAGAGGGGTTGACCCAGCAGCTGAGAGAGACTCGCGACTACTCTAATAAAAGCGAAATCATATTTTTACTAAACGAATTAGTCCTCGAACAATTAGACGGAAAAAAACAAGAAAATGAAAATATTAGTAATACAAATAACTCGTCCCGGTGATATTTTTTGCACTACTCCCGTTCTTGCGGCACTAGCACGAAAATACAGTGGAGCAGAAATTCACTTGATGGTTCGTAAAAAATTTGCTGCGGCCGTGAAACCTATTCCTTGGGCGGATCACGTTTGGGAAATGGATACGGAAAAATGGATAAAACCGTTGCTGGAAGATTCAACTGACTTTGGACCTTCCATTGGAGAGTTGAGTCAATTTATAGCATCGCTCAAACAAGAAAAATTTGATCAAGTCATCAATCTTTCTTTTTCTCCTTCCAGCAGTTTTATCACTCACTTAATTTCAGATGAAAACACTGAGGTGCGCGGTTACACTCGGACATCTGATTTTTATCTTCACATTCGTGATGAGGCATCGCTTTATTTTAAAGCACACGTTGGAGTGGGAAAATCAAATCGCATTCACGTGATCGATCTTTTTGCGATGGTTGCTAATTGTGAACTAAAGAGCGAAGATTTCATTACCTACTCTTTCAGTCAAAAAAAGCCTTCGATCAGTTCCGCAGAAAAAATCGCCTGCCATTTGGGTGCGAGCCAAGATTTCAAAACTTGGCCTATGGCACATTGGGCGGAGTTGATTTCGAAAATAATTGCTCATGGTCATCCTGTTATTTTAGTGGGCGGGAAAGATGATCTTGAGCGCGCGGAATTTATTGTCAAAAACGTGAACGGAAATATCACGAATCTTGTTGGGCAAACCAGTTTTCCAGAATTGGCGCGAGTTCTATCCCAGTCAGAGTTGTTCATTGGCGCAGACAGTGGCCCGATGCACGTGGCTGACAGTGTGGGGTGTCGCACGCTCAATTTAAGTATTGGCGATGTGAATTTTTGGGAAACCGGTCCGGTTACAAAGGGCAGCCATGTTTTGGTTAGTCCTGTTTCTCATGATCTCATGAGTCAAAAAGTTTTTTCCGAGTTTCTAGTCATGACAAAATGGCAGTCTAACGAATCCCAATCAATTGTTTGCGACGGTGAAAAACCCCTTCGCTTTGATGATCGACGTTTACTTGCAGAAAAAAGTCCCGCAGATCTGGGTTGGAGCACTTTGATGTGGCTTACCTTCGGTGGAGAAAAACCGGTACTCTCAAAATCACAGAATGAAATTGTAACTAAAATGAACGAACTCAGCGATATTGTCATTTCCCAAATCAAAAAATTTGAGAAGGATCGGACATACACCCGTGCTCTCAAGATGATCGTAAACACGGATAGCATACTTGCTGAAATAAAATCTTTAGACCCAGTCCTCGCTCCTTTGGTTGATCATTTTATATGTCGGAAAGAAAATATTCCTCCAGCTGATCAAGATCAAATTATTCGCGAAACGCTGGCTTCTTTCGACTGGCTCAAAACTCAAACCGGTGTCTGGAGTGAAAAAATGTTTGCTCCGGAGAGAGAGGTGTTTTTATGATCGAAAATTACTGGCTCACTCGAGATCTTCATGCAAAATTCCCACAATCCCAAACATTAGGAGAGCTCATTGATGCACTGACCGCTTGGAATCATAGTCAAGGGCGAGTGATGTGCTCCGTTTCTGTAAATGGAATCAAGCTTCGTGAGGAAGAGGAAAAAAAGTTTTCCATGGTGAAGCTCGCGGAGATTGCCGAAATTCGTGTTGAATCTGAAACTCCTGAAAATCTACTGGACGAAAGTTTGATGGGTTGCAGAGAATATATAGAGAAACTTACTTTCGCGTTCGACAAAATCAGTATTCTCTTACGAGACAAAGAATTTAACTACGCTTTTCATTACCAAGAGACCGCTCTGGAAACTTTCAAAGCTTTCTATGAACTGGCCACTCATTTTCGAATTGTTTATGAATCAGTCCGCACAGAAGTATCTGCCGAATGGCAAAATGCCGAGGCTCGCACACCCTTGATTTTATCTGACATTATCGATGGCTATGAGAAAAAAGACTATCAATTGGTCGCAGACCTTCTAGAATATGAGATGATGACTGTTCTTGATCAATGGAAAAGTGAGATCTATAAACTTGGCCAATCAGACAACGAGCCTGAACGCGCAACCTAAGATTCTTTTTGTAGACGACGAAGAAGGTATTCTCGCTTCGGCCCGTCGAATCTTCCGCGGCAAAAATTTTGAAGTAAGAACAGAACAAAATCCTCTGAAGGCCTTGGAGCTTATTGAGTCTGAAGACTTTGATGCCATCGTCTCTGATTTTCGAATGCCGGGTATGACCGGAACCGAACTTCTGGAACAAGTGAAACGTAAAAAGCCACAAGTGGGACGTCTCATGCTTACGGGGTATCTTGAGTATGAGGTCATCCAAGAGGCAATCAATCGCGCTGCCGTTTTCAGATTTATCACTAAGCCATGGGATGAGCCGGAATTGTTGCTTGGCGTGGAAGCGGCTGTGCAGCACGCGCAACGTTTGAAAATGAATGCTCAGCTCATTCATGATATTGGCGGACAGAACCAACGCATGGAAGAACTTTCGCAAAATTTAGAAACCGAAGTTTTTAAGCGTACCCAGAATATAGAAGAGAGCCGTCAACAGGCAGAGAGCAAACAACGCTCGGTTAAAGAGCTTGTGAGTTTTGTTAAAAATCTTTCGCGCGTCACAAGTTCTGAAGAACTATACGAGACCCTGAATCAAGAGTTATGGCGCTATCAGGGAGTTTCTGTATTGTATTTCATGGTGCTCGAAGGTTCAGAACGCGGCAAAGTGTTTTGGACCCAGGCACGGACCCTGCATGAAAAAACTTTTGCAAATATTCCAGAGCATTTTGAGGAACTTTCGCTCAGATTTGACTCGGAAAAAGATTTAGAATGGTGGCAGAGACAAATTAAAAAAGATCCCATGCATCTTGCTGTCATACCAGTGCGTGGTAGGGAAGCTTCGAAGCCTCTCGCAGTTATTTTTATTGATCACAATTTGAAACAAGAAAAACTTTCGGAATTTCTCGACCGAATCACTGAGCGCCTGCAAGTTGTTTCCATCGTGTTGGATAAAATATTATTGACGGAGCAGTTGCTCGCGGCCACTCAACAGTGGCAAGCAACCTTCAGTGCTTTTCATGATCCTATTGCGGTAGTCGATAATCAAGAGCGTGTGATTAGAGCCAACAAAAGTTTCTTCCGAGATAAAAAAACTCAATGTTATGAAATGCTAGATAATCGAACAGAAATTTGTGACGGCTGTCCCATGCCTGATGCGCTTCTCAAAATGGAGCCTGCAAACAATTTAGTCCGTACAAAAAAGCAAAAAACTTTTCGCGTGAACAGTTATCCCGTTAAGACTTTGGGGGAAGCTGGTCGTGATCCGTTTGATCGAGTGGTAAGAGTGGTAAATCATTACACTGATATAAGTCGTGAGCGCGAACTTTACATGAAGCTTGTGCAATCGGAAAAATTAGCAGCAGTAGGTTTGCTTGCTGGAAATATAGCTCACGAATTGAACAATCCTCTGTCTGGACTGCGCGCCATGTCTCAAGTTCTAAAAAATGAGATTCCCGTGGGAACTCCTCATCATCAGGATTTAGACGAAATCGAAAAAGCTGCTGTGCGCTGCCAAGATATCATCAAAAATTTGCTTAATTTTAGCGAAGCCCCTCAGGCGGCTTTACTCTCTGCGAATATAAACGAAGTCGTGACAAGTACAATTCCGCTTTTAAAAACGGCTCTTCGTCATCAGAGTTTGCAGGTGCATCTGGGTGAAGATTTGCCCTTGATCAAGACTCAATCCAGTGAACTTCAGCAGGTCTTTTTTAATCTTTTGAATAACGCATGCCAGGCCATGCCCAGCGGCGGAACAATCACAATTAAAACTTGGGCTAAGAGAAATAACGTCTTTATTTCGTTCACCGATTCAGGCCCTGGAATGTCCCCAGAAATACAAGATCGAGTATTTGAGCCTTTTTTCACCACCAAAGAAGTGGGCGTAGGAACGGGTCTCGGATTATCCGTCAGTAGAAACATAGTCGAAAAACATGGAGGGGAAATGGTTTTGAAAAGCGAACTCGGAAAAGGCACAAGCTTTGTCATCTCATTTCCTAAGATATGAAAGTTTTGATCGTCGATGACGAAGTGATTGTGGCGAAAGCTCTCAAGAGGGCTTTTTTAGCTTCCGGACATGAAGTTTTTCTGGCGCACACCGGGGAAGAGGGGTTGATGCTTTGGAATATGAAAAAGCCTGATGTGGTATTCCTGGATGTGGTTATGCCTGGCATGTCGGGTCCGCAAGTTATCCAGGAATATAACAAACAAACTGGAACGGAAAACATTGCAAATTACCATAAACATGTAGTTATCTTGATGACTGCACATTCCAGTGTCAAACATAAGGAAAGTGCACTAGAGATTGGCGCCGACGACTTTATACAAAAACCTTTTGAAAATGTTTTCGATGTGGTCAAAAGAGCTCAACAACTTATGAAAAAATAAAACATGGCTAATAGAAGACGTAATCAAGTTTTTCCAATCAAATGCCAAATTAAAAAGAATGAAACAGTGCTTAACGGGAAAATTTCCGCCATGAACGCTGTTGGGTTTGTTTGTGATATTGGGGATGGAATTATTCGGCCTGGAGAAATTTGCATGGCCAACTTTGAAATGCCCCTGGTTCAAAAGTTTGTCGAAGTTCCGGTTATCGCGTTCAAAATTTCTGACAAAGTGACAAGTGGAATTCTTTCTCAAGGCAAAGCGCAAAAAGAACATGTGGTTGAATTCCATTTCAAAAATGCTTCCCCAGATTTTAAAAATGCGCTCTCAGCTTTTTTTATCGATTACAATTCGCTTAGAAATTAAATCCAACAAGCAATCATTGCTTGTCGCACACTGAGATTTTTTGCAGGGCTCGGCGTGAATGAAGATATCTAGATCTTTCGCCTTTTCTAAGATGGCAGCTTCTAATTCGTGAGCAAGATCATTAGCTTCTTCCAGCGATCTTTTGCGACATGACACTAATTCTAAATCCACGGCGGTAAGGTAGCCTGATTTTCGGCTGCGCAATCTCTCTACGCCCAATGCTCTTGGATAGAAATCCTTCACGACATTTAAAATGTCCTTTTCAACGGTGGGATCTTGCCGGTCGACCAAGTTATTGATGGAGGTCATGATCACATGATAAGCACCTGCGGCTATAAAAAGGCAGAGGGCCAAAGCCAAAATTGCATCGACGTTGTATTGACGGAAATGAGGGCCGATGAAGAAACCTACAAACAGCAGAAGATTTGCGCCAACATCAGTAAAATAATGGAGTCGATCCGCCGCTACAATGGGAGATCGAGTTTGTTTCACTACCACGCTCAGATAAACCCAAAGCAAGGCAGTGACAATCGTCGCAACGGCGGAAACAACCAGATACTCACCTGCCATGTGCGCGTAAAACGGCTGATGTAATTTGTGAATGGCTTGTTCACCCAAAATAAACACCACCACAAACAGAAACAATCCTTGAGCTAAGCTGGTGAGCGAAGCGATGCGCGAATGTCCGTAAGGGTGATCTTCATCGGCGGGTTGCAAAGACATGCGCAAAAAGAAAAAGCTCAATCCGCTGATGATGGCATCAAAAAGCGACTCATAGCCGCTCGTTTGAATGGCAATGGATGAAATTTTCATCCCCATAGTGATTTTAAAAATCGCAAGACCAACTGAAACGCCTGCGGCTATCCGCGGAGCAAGCAAAGCAATTTTATTTTTTTTTACATCCACGTTTAATCCGAAGTTTGGTAAGTTGATTTTATGAGAATCATTGCAGGAAATTATAAGGGACACAAGCTCGTTTCTTTTGACGAAGATCACATCCGTCCCATGACAGACCGGGTGAAAGAAAGCCTATTTAATATTTGGGCGCCATACATTGAAGGTGCACACGTTTTGGATTTGTATTCGGGTACCGGTTCTGTTGGTTTAGAGGCAATTTCTAGGGGTGCTGCGAGCGTTGTCTTTGTTGAAAATAATCCCAAATCAATAGCTGTTATCAAAAAAAATATCGATATTTTGAAGGTCCGTGGTCAGGCGGAAATTAAAAAAGACGCGGCCATCACATTTCTGGAAAAATATAAAGGGGAAGGGTTTGATCTCATATTCATTGATCCGCCATTTCCTTCTGTTATTTGCTTGAAAACTTTGCAAAATCTAACGGTGAGTAGGGCCCTGAAACCCACGTCTAAAGTGGTTATCGAGCATTCGACCAAAGAACCGCTAGAAACGAAAATCAATTCGCTCTCCGCCGTTGACACACGGGCCTATGGTGATAAGGTCCTTACATTCTATGAAAGTTAAAGCAGTCTACCCGGGCAGTTTTGATCCACCGACTCTCGGCCATGTGGATGTGATTGAACGGGCATTGAAAATTTTTGGTTCCATCACGGTTTTAGTAGCGGCAAGTTCGCGCAAGACCGCCCTTTTTACTCCCGAAGAAAGAAAAGATCTGCTTATCAAAGCACTTTCAAAGTTCGAAAATGTAAACGTCGATGTGCATGACGGTCTGACAGTTGAGTACGCAAAAAGAGTTGGAGCTCAGGTCATCATTCGAGGCTTGAGAGCTGTCGGTGATTTTGAATATGAATTTCAAATGGCCGCGATGAATCACAAACTTTATCCTGAAATTGAAACACTCACCATCATGACGGGTGAAAAGTATTATTACGTTTCTTCAAATACTGTGAAAGAAGTGGCCGTCCATAGAGGAGATATTTCTCAGCTAGTGCCTGAAGGAGTTGTTGAAGCAGTAAATAAGAAATTGAAGTCGAAAGGACCCAGAGATGTTATCTGAACGAGCAAAAAAATTAAAACCTTCTCCCACCCTTGCCTTGAATGCTCGAGCGCAAGAGCTCGCGAAGACCGGTAAAGACGTCATCAGTCTCGCTGTTGGTGAACCTGATTGGGACACTTTCTCTTTTATTAAAGACGCTGCTAAAAAAGCTCTCGATGAAGGTTTCACCAAGTACACACCCTCTGCTGGCATTCCTGATCTCAGAAAAGCAGTTGTTGATCGTCTAAAAATCGACTCCGGACTCACTTATCAGCCAAATGAATGCATGATCGGGCTGGGCGCTAAACAGACCATCTTCAATGCTCTTCAAGTTTTGTGTAATCCTGGCGATGAAGTGATCATTCCTGCTCCCTATTGGGTGAGCTATCCAGCGATGGCGGAAATGGCCGATGCTAAGCCGGTGATTGCTCCTTGTCCCAAAGAAGTTAACTTTAAACTTACGCCTGACATTCTCAAACGGGCACTGACTTCAAAATCAAAAGTTTTGATTCTCAATTCGCCTAACAATCCAACTGGAGAAGTTTACACCGCACAAGAATTAAGAGATTTGGCGACGGTGCTTGAGCGCACAGCTGTTTGGGTTATCAGCGATGACATCTACGATAAACTTCAGTTTGATGAAAATTTGAAAATCGCTCCGCACATTGGAAATCAAAATGAAAAAATCAAAGAGCGATTGCTTATTGCTAATTCATTGAGCAAAACCTACAGCATGACAGGTTGGCGCTTAGGTTCCCTTGTTGGAGATAAAAGAGTTATCGATGCTTGTGTGAACTATCAAAGTCAGAGCGCGAGCTGCGCGGTCTCATTCGCACAAAAAGCAGGAGTAGTCGCACTGACTGGCCCTCAAGACCAAGTGGAGCAAGCCACTAAAGATTTGCGAAAACGTCGCGATATGATTTATGAAGGTCTCTCCAAAATTGCAGCGATTAGCCTCAACAAACCCCAAGGGGCTTTTTACGCTTGGATCAATGTTGAAAAAGCATTTGGCACTAAGAACACCCAGACCGGAAAAGTAATCAATAACTCAACAGACTTCTGCACCGAACTTTTGGAAAATCATGGCGTGGCCGTGGTTCCTGGAATCGAATTTGGAGCTGAAGGTTACGCGCGAATTAGTTTTGCCGTGAGCACTGTTAAACTTGAAAGTGCCATCTCTAGAATTACATCATTCTGCGCTGGCCTAAGCTAAGGACAAATTGAGTTACAAACCTGTTGTAAATCTTCCCGAAGGTTATTTAGTTTTTGATTTGTCTCAAGGACCGGATCCTCGATCGCGCCCAGGTGTCTGGGGTATCGGCAAATACGGCGAAAAGCGCGCGGGCACTTACACCGCTGAACTTTTCAAAGACAAAGAAGGCGTGCGCGATATTCACCTCGGCGTAGATATTTCAGCTCCCACGGCAACCCCTTTTCATGCCTTTGATGCCGGAGAAATATTGTTTGCGGGTTATAATTCTGCAGCCGGAGATTACGGCTTTACTCTTGTGACCAAGCATGAAATCACTGATACTTTTCGCGCGGGAATTAAAAGGTACGGAAAATCGCAAAGAATGTACGGAACCACATTCTTTGTCCTCTGGGGACATCTCAGTGAAGGTTCGATAACCACTAAAAAATTAGGACAGAAGTTTGTTGCAGGCGAGGAGCTTTGCAAACTTGGTGACGCTTTTGACAATGGTGGATGGCCTCCCCATTTGCACATTCAAATTTCTCTCCAGCAGCCTGACAAATGTGATTTACCCGGAACAGCTAACGAAGCTGGTCTAGACGCGGCAATGGAAAATTTCCCTGACCCTCGCATCATTCTTGGAGCACTCTACTAATTTTCAAATGTTTTCGGATTGCACCAATCGCTTGATGTACATTCCATATTCACTGGAAGGATAATTCTCCGCGATTTTTAGAAGCTCAGTCTTGCTGAGGTAACCGCGACGAAGAGCAATTTCTTCTAAACATGCGATTTGCAAGCCCTGTCGTTTTTCGATGGTTTGCACAAACTGGCTGGCCGAGAGAAGTGCATCTGCTGAGCCTGTGTCCAGCCAAGCCACTCCTCGACCTAAAAGTTCGACATGAAGTTTACCAAGTTTTAAATACTCTTTATTGAGATCAGTGATCTCAAGTTCCCCTCGTGGGGAAGGTTTTAAGTTTTTAGCCATTTCGGAAACTTTGGAATCGTAAAAATAAATTCCCGTGACCGCCCATTTTGAACGTGGATTTTGAGGTTTTTCTTCAAGATTAAGTACCTTGCCGCTTTTATCAAATTCAACCACACCAAAATTCTCAGGATCAATCACTTGATATCCGAAGACAGTGGCGCCATCTTTCAGTTGGGAAGCTTTTTCTAAGAGCATAATAAGTTCTTGGCCAAAGAATAAATTGTCTCCAAGAACCAGGCAGACGGGGGAGCCCGCAAGAAATTCTTCACCCAAAATAAAAGCCTGAGCAATGCCATTGGGTTTCTCTTGGACTTTATAGCTGAGCTTGATTCCAAATTGACTGCCATTTCCCAGAAGCTCTTCAATCCGAGGAAGATCCCGTGGAGTACTGATAATGAGAATGTCTCTGATTCCTGAAAGCATAAGAACCGAAAGAGGATAATAAATTGTGGGCTTGTTATAAATGGGCAGAAGCTGTTTGCTCACAGCGGTTGTGAGGGGATACATCCGAGTCCCACTGCCTCCAGCCAATATAATTCCTTTCATTTCTTATTCCTTTCGCTTGTGATGGTGCGTCTCTCGTTATTCAGAATTTTAGTTAAATTGCAGACTGTGACCCTTGTCAAGGTGATTGACGCCGCTACCCGCGCCGAGCTAATTTTATATATATGAACATCATCCATGTATGCCCATCACAGAGTTTCTCGGGACTTGAACAGTATGCTTTTGAAATGGCTTTGAGTCAAAAAACTCAGGGGCATAATGTTTGGTTTTTAGTCGCGCCGGGAACCGAGCTCGAGAGGCAATGTCAGAGCAAAAATCTTCCTTATTTGCTTTTTGATTCAGTGAAAGTAACCGAACCTTTGAAATTTTCACTTCGGAATTTGAGGTTCTTGCGAAAAACCAAATTTGATGTGATTCATCTTCATTCAACCCAAGAAGTGTTCCGTTTTTTTCAAATCAATTTGCTCTCAAAGATTCTGAGATTCAAACTCGGAAAAATTATTTTGCAGAATCATCTGTGGGTTAATCATAAAAAGAAAGATGCACTTCATCGCCTATTCTATTGTGCGGTCGATGAAGTTTGGTGTAGCAGTAAACCTGCCAAGATTTCACTGAGTCGCATGCTGCCTGTAGCTCCTGAAAAAATTCGAATTGTTAATTACGGGAGAAATATTTCCAAAACAGAAGCTGGGTTTTTAGACAAAGAATCGGCCCGAAAGTTTTTAAATCTTCCTACCAATGCGGTGATTTTCGGTTGTGTGAGTCGAATAGAAAAATCAAAAGGTATCAGTGAAATGATTCGAGCCATGCAGAAGATCGCTGCCCGCCAGCTAGAATATTTTCGAGGCGAAAATAGCCTGGCAAGCAGTCTGCCCGACGTCTATCTCTCGATTATTGGAGGGACGAGCCCGCAAAACTCCGAAGCTGAAAAATACACGGAAGCCTTGAAAAATTATATTAAGACCTTAGGCCCCGTGCTTTCATCGCGCATCATTTTTGGAGGTGTCATTCAAGACTCATACAAATATTTGAAGGCCTTTGATATCTACATGCTCCCTAGCTACGAGGAAACTTTCTCGCTTTCACTTCTCGATGCTCAATTGGCAGAATTGCCAGTCATCGGCAGTGACAGTGGCGGGACTCCAGAGGTGGTGGTGGAAAGTCAGACCGGCTGGTTATTTGAGCCAAGGACCGTTGAGTCTTTGTTTCAGGCTATGGAACGGTCTTTACAAAATAAATCACGGTGGGTTGAGATGGGCGCAAAAGCTCAGGCTAGAGTGAAACAGGATTTTGATCAGGAAAAAATATTCAAAGGAATACTGGAACTCTATGTCCAAATTTAAAATTTCTGCATTTGTGATCACCAAGGATGAAGAAAATAATATTCGGCAGTGTTTGCAGAGTTTGACGTGGGCCGATGAATTGGTCGTGGTTGATGACATTGAATCAATTGATAAAACAAAAGAAATCGCTCGCCAATTCACATCCAAAGTTTTTTCTCGCCCTTGGAAAGGCTTTGCGGAACAAAGAAACTTTGCACTTTCTCAAACTGTTAACAATTGGATTTTTTTTCTCGATGCGGATGAAGTTTGTTCGCCTGAATTGATCCAATGGTTGCAGAAATTTCAAGAATTAGGCGCAGAGGGCATGGTAAATGAAACTTCCGATTCTCCAAGCCAGCATCCGCTGATCACTAAGAAAACTGACCGAGTTGATATGTTCGAAATCAGGCGGTGGGAACATTTCCGTGGGAAGCTTTATAAGTATGGAGAAAACAATCCGTCTCACCAATGGCGATTCTTCAGAAAAGCGGGAGCCAAATTTGTAGGCGAAGTTCACGAGTATGCCGTTTTCGAAGGGGACATCCGGCGGGTCGAAAAACCCATCTTGCATTTTCCCCGTGAAAACCTAACTGAACTTATGGATAAGTTAAACCGCTACACCACACTCGACGCCGAACGACTCTATAAAAATGGAGTCAAACATTCGGTGACCTATATGTTTTTTTCCGGACTCGCAATGTTTCTCAAATCCTATTTTCGAAAAAAAGGTTACAGAGATGGAGTCTTGGGATTAGTAATGGCCGTGTTCAGTGGTACCGTATTTTTTCTTAAACAGGCGAAGTTATACTTGAGGCACAAAAAACTGTAGCTAGGCAAGTCGTCCTCTTTTTTTAGAAAAAAAGTTTTTCAATATAAGAGATGAACTTTCCGCATCGACACCACCTCGAACTTCCGGCCGATGATTAAGTTTTAGATCTGTTAATACTTTATAGAGAGATTCAACGGCACCCGCCTTCGGATCATTCGCTCCATACACAACACGATCAACTCGAGATAAAATAACTGCTCCGGCACACATCAGACAGGGCTCCAGAGTCACATACAAAGTGCATCCAGTCAGTCGCCATCGTCCCAATTTTTGAGACGCCATTTGTAAAGCCATGATTTCCGCATGAGCGGTGGGGTCATTCTTACTTTCGCGCAAATTAAAAGCCGAACCGACGATGACTGGAAATGCTAGAGGAGTCTCAGAAAATTTACCGGTCAGTAAATCTTTTGTGAGTTCATTGAACTGAACAACAACGGCGCCTACTGGAACTTCGCCTTGGGCTTCTGCTAACACTGCTAGCTCCAAAGATTTTTTCATATAAATGTAATCTATTTCATTTAATTTAGTTTTTTCCATACACTCTTTTTAGCTCTTGGTAATGCCACTCTTGAAATCGACCTTTACGGCTACACATGATATTTGACGTGTCCAGTTGGTAGCTCATCATCACGCCTCTGTCTCTATCATAAAATTCTATGTAGCAATCGGGAAAGCCAAGCACGTGACCGAATTCATGGCGAATGGCCCATTGAACTAAAAATTCGGAAAGCGGAGCATTTTCATCCATCGTTATCGTGCTCCCTCCAACAGCATTCACATGTGGCGATGCTCCAGTTTCGAAAACGATCTCGGGTGTGCCATGGCTTCCCTGCTGGAAATCTAAAAACAAGTGCCAATCTTTCCAATGCCACTCGTCTTGAATATTGCTTGAGAGAAATGTTTTAATTCTTGTATTCGACGGATCTTTAAATGGCACATGAAGTTCTTCTGGAGATTCTTTCCAGGTGACGTCTTTGCGTTTGGCAGCGATTTTAAAATAACTATCCCAAAGATTCTGCGAACCTTGTAATTTTGATTGATAAAACTGGAATGCTTGATTTTTCAAAATGGCATCGCTCACAGTTTTTGCGCAAGGATCTTCCGTGTTGTTTTCGCACATTTGCACCAGATAATCTTGGAATAAAGCGCGTGTGGTGGGAGCAAGCTTTGCGAAATTTTCTAATTCGAAGCGAACTTGAGGATCATGTGAAAGAAAGTAAAATCCTCTGAGGTCATGCCTTTTTATGAGCGCCAAAAAAGGCAATCGTGGCTCCATCAGGTTCCATCTGGATGCTACCTGGTAAGAATCATCAATCAATCCTCCAAAAAGCACAAAGATGCTGTCTGGGATCGGGAGGCTGGTGGGGAGTGGCCCGTGCCCGGAAAGGATTGTTTTCATATTCTCAGGCATAAGAGAAAGTGTTTTTTGAAACTGACTAAGAATAATGGCTGGATTGTAGGTCGTTGGTGTTTCGAGGGGATATGACCTTCGAGTCAGCGGCCCGGTGAAACTGAGTTGATGAAGCGAGTCTCGATGACTATTGATCAAAGTGATCCAATCGAGATTTCTTGTGCCCATATCCATTACAGGGCTAAGTTGGCTATTCACGTGATGCCCAAACGGCCATTTCATTTTGAAGAGGCTTCGATACTCTTGGCCGGTCATTTCGAGGTCGAAATGCATGAGGTCAAGCTTCTCAGAAGCCCTCGTGCTTAGCCCAATAGTAAGTAGTAAGGCAAAAAACCAAACTTTTTTCATATTTTCCCCCAAGGTTGTGAGAATATTGAAGCACAATTGACAAAAGGCAGCAACGTTGCTACCTATCATTCTGCTCTTATGGGTCTGCTCTTTCAGTTTACCCTATTTGAGTAATTCAAATTGAAAGGTTGGTGATATTTTATGCCCGGTATTCGTGTACGTGATGGAGAATCCTTCGAAGGAGCTCTTCGTCGGTTCAAAAAACAAATTGAAAAAGGCGGTGTTCTTTCTGAAGTTAAGA
Source organism: Oligoflexia bacterium (assembly GCA_043732305.1). Taxonomy (GTDB): domain Bacteria; phylum Bdellovibrionota; class Bdellovibrionia; order JABDDW01; family JABDDW01; genus JAYTHU01. Next base: position 2,562 of record JAYTHU010000194.1, on the reverse strand, counting down.
AAAGAGAACACTACGAAAAACCCAGCGTTCGTTTGAAGAAAAAGTCTATTGCAGCTCGCAAGAGAAGTCTCAAAAAAGCGCGCAAGTCGGAAGGTTGATCCATGGCTCTCAAAGCAAGAATGATGGATGAGTTGAAGATCGCTATGAAGAGTGGCGAAAAACTGAAGACCACCACCATTCGCAGCATTCAATCGGCGGTTAAGAATAAAGAAATCGACGAAAGAGTGAAAGCGGCAGATCCAGCAGACAAGCGATCTGCTGAACAAAAAGATGATGATTTAATAATTTCAGTTCTAAAAACTTTAGTTAAACAAAGAAGAGATTCCATTGAGCAGTTTACTGCTGGTGGAAGACAAGATTTGGTTGATCAAGAAGCTTTAGAGCTGGCAATAATTGAAACTTATCTTCCTCAGATGATGTCTAAAGAAAAGTTGGAAGAAATCGTGCAAGCAGTCATCGCTGAAACCAAAGCCAGTTCTGCAAAGGACATGGGAGCGGTTATGAAAGCGGTTATGGTTAAAACCCAAGGTTTGGCTGACGGCAAGCTCGTGAGTGAATTAGTTAAATCTAAATTGCAAGCGTAAGGCTCGCCAGAAGTTTGGCAGAGGGTTTCATTGAAGTTTCCTGCTGATTTTATTGATAAAGTACGTGAAGCCAATGACATCGTTGATGTCATTGGCCAACATGTTGAACTGAAAAGAGCCGGTGCGAGTTACCGCGGGCTCTGTCCTTTTCCCGGTCACGCTGAACGCACCCCTAGTTTTTTTGTCACTGATACCAAGCAAGTTTATCACTGCTTTGGTTGTCAAAAATCAGGAAATGTTTTTAATTTCATGATGGATTTTTCCGGCCTGACTTTTCCCGAATCCATTTCAGCACTCGCTGAACGCGCAAATATTCCTCTTCCGGAAATCAAAGACAATCCAGAGTCTGATCGTACGGAGCGGGAAACTAAAACATTTCTAAAAATAAATAAATACGTGGGGGCTTATTTTCATCGTAAACTCACCATGAAAGCTGAGAGTGCCGCACATCAATATCTTAAAAAAAGAGATGTTAGCCCAGAAATGATTGCGGAATTTAAAATCGGTTTTGCTGAAGATTCTTGGAGTGATCTCTCGCTAGTTTTAGCAAGAGCTAAAGCTCCGCTATCAGAAGCAGAGCGCGTTGGTCTTATTAAGAAAAAGAAAAACGGCGAATATTTTGACATTTTCAGAAACAGACTCATTTTCCCGATTATCTCAGCCACCGGTCATGTGCTTGGTTTTGGTGGAAGATCAATTGATGATTCTGAACCAAAGTATTTAAATTCTCCTGAATCGCCAGTGTTTAACAAAAGTCGCACTCTTTATGGATTGCACGCGACAGCCAAACATATCCGGTCAGAAAAAGAAGTTTTCTTGGTTGAGGGGTACATGGATTTAGTTTCCCTCTACCAATTTGGAATTAAGAACGTAGTCGCAACCCTTGGAACCGCTTTTACTCAGGAGCATGCTCGGGCTATTCTAAAACTCTGTCAAAAAGTCATTGTGCTCTTTGACAGTGACAAAGCAGGTATCCAAGCGGCGAATCGCAGTTTAGGGTTTTTTTCTGAAAATGGAATTCTGTCGAGATGGTTGATTTTGCCGGATGCCAAAGATCCAGATGAGTACATTAGAAAATTTGGGGTCGAAAAGTTCAAAGCTCTTGCCAAAACGGCACCAGACCATTTTTCGGCCTACCTAGGGCAAAAATTGGAAGACTATCGTGGCAGAAACACTGAGAAAGTCGAAATTCTCTCTGATCTCAAGCCCTTGATCGATCGTGTAAGAGACCAACAGTTGCGAATTCTTTACCTTCAGGAAGTCGCAGAACGGCTCAATCTCGACACAGGGGGGGTAGTGCAGCAGTTCAAGGGGGCTTCTACTCAAGTGCCCAAAAGTACTAATGATTTTAAGATTAAGGAAGAAAAATCAGACATTCCTAAGGATGAAAAATTGTTGGTGCAATTCATGCTAGAGAGTAAGGAGTATGTCGAACTCGTGCAGGAGGCAGGAGTGATTGATAGTTTTTTAAATGATAACACGCGGCGGCTTGCACATCTGATTGTCGAAAGGTATTGTCAAAACCCCGGTGATTTTGATAAATTAGCGGCTTCACTATTAAGTGAATGCACTCCTGGAGAATCAGACATTATTCGCGATTCGCTTTCTTTCTTAGCAGAGGCTCGTCCTAGTGATGAAGCCGATGAAAAGAAGCTTGTCATTGATTGTATTAGGCGTGTGAATCAAAAAGTTTTGAAACGTCGTTCGAAAGAAATTTTGAACTCGTTAAAAATCCAAGATTCGAATGCAGAGATTGAAATTAAAAAGTTGAAAGATTTTTATGAAATTGCGAAAGAACAAAAAGGCCCACAAAGGAGATAATTTTCTCATGGCACAAAACAAGAAAGAAAAAATTAAGAAGATTCTTAAACCTACGGTTGTAAAAGCTGCTGTGGTAAAAACAGTAGTAATAAAAGCTAAGGCGAAAGTGTCTCCTGTGAAAGTGGTTGCCAAGAAAGAAGTTGCTTCCGCAAAGTCA
>JAYTHU010000193.1:0-9588 GCA_043732305.1 Oligoflexia bacterium | reverse complement strand
ACACAAGAAGTGTGTCTAGACACCACTCACTCTTGTAATTCCATCCCACACCCTCCATTTTTTTTCCGCTTTGCACGTTGGAAGTAGAATCAATATCCCTCTGCTAAAGAAGCACGAATGAGGTCTTTCATAAATTTTCTGTCTTTGAGGTGCTTAGCTAAAGTTTTATCCCAGTCTCTCGTGCGTTTAGGCATTTTCAGTCTTTCACCTTTCACGCAGCCAGAACCAGCTCATAAAACTTCGCCATCGGCGCAACAGAACCTCGGCTCCCCACATCCTTGAGTTCGATCAACCCAAACTCGCAGAGAAGTTTCACGTCTTGGTAAACATTTTTGAAATCCCGCTTCACAAACCTGGCGAGTTCCTGAATGGACTTTGGCTTTTTGGTGCGAATAGCATTTAACAACTGAACCCTTGCGCCCGTGATGACTCTTCCCAGCGTTTCATAGTCTGGAAAGCTGATGATCACCATTCCTGCGTATTTCTTTGTGGGTTTGGATAAAAGTTGAAAGGCTCTATCCATCGCAAGTTTCTGGGATTCCACCACCAACAATGCTCTTTTAGTTTTCATAAATAAAACCTTCCTTTCTGATCATGGCTTCAATATCTGCTCTCAATGCTCGAATGCCCCTGTAGACATATCCAATTTCAATTTCTCCAATATGGAGATGTGGGCCTTTGGGCTTGTGGTTATCAAATCCAAAATGAGTTTCCCCATTTTCTGAAAGCCACGCCCTGTACTTCACACCCTCGGGATAATCTCGGCTCACGGGAACTTGCCAAATGACAATTTCAAAGGTGGCCAGCCTCACCCCGTTTTCATGCTTAAGAACTATCTTTTGTTGGAGAATCTCTGTTGCTTTCATTTCATAGCACCTATGGTCTTTATACCATTGGACGAAAATAAAGTAAATACGGCAAATGCGACCCGTCGGGTGATACAAACAGCCTACTCCGTACCTCAGTGTGCCGGTTGACAACTCTCTAGGCTATTGATTACATTGAATTCACTAACGGCATCAGTGGGTTAGGAAACGGGATTGACTTCCCAGCCACCTGTCCCAAAAAATAGTCCAATGTTGAACTATGTTCGTATAGTCTCACCATTGAGGAAATAAATGAAATTTTCAATGAAAAATATTCTTCTGCTAATGTTCCTCACTTTGCTCGCAAGTCGGGGCCAATCTAAATCCTGTTTGTCTGATCCGAAAATTCAAACTGCTCGCTCTAGCGAACTTCAGGAAATTTATAAGAACGACCAAGACGATCGAAAATTTATGGAATCAGGTCTGGATAAAATTTGGCCAAAAGACAAAACCGAAATAATGAATAGAAATGATATCGAGCGCAGAAGAAGAGTCGCCGAAATATTTGCGGAAGGTTGTTTTAAGACATCTGCAGATTACGTCGCGGCCGCGATGGTTTTTCAGCATGGAATTGTGCCGGATCATTTTTATCAAACTTTTATCTGGTCAAAAAAAGCTTTAGATCTTGGCGACGTACATTCGAAGCACATGATGGCATTAGGAATTGATCGATACTTGGTCAACATTGGCCAAAAACAACTTTTCGGAAGCCAAGCTCACAAAGTGAATATCAACGACCTGTGCTGGTGCATCCAATCTATTGAGAAATCATTTCCCGAATCATTGCGACTTAAGTATTTAGGAAAAACTAAAGCCGATCAGTTTCAATGGGTCAAAGAAATAAACGGAAAAAATTCGTGTCCTGCCCAAGAATGCGAAGATGCTTTAAAGCCAACACCTCGCGAGTTTGTGCCAGGCTTCTGGTAATCCCTAATTTGCCTCAGAAATCTTCGCCAAAATCAAATTTCCTAAATGTTCAATTTTGTGAGGTCCCATGCCATAGATTTTTTCAAGGTCATCAGAGTTTGTAGGTTTCTTGATGGCAAGGTCGCGGAGAGTTTTATTGCTGAAAACAATAAACGCCGGAATGTCTTTTTCATCGGCATAAGCTTTTCTCCATTCCTTGAGAACTTGAAAACGTACTTCTTGATCATTTGTCAGAGGCGAAGATGAATCACCTTTGCCAGAAGTTTTAGCGGAAGCTCTTCCAGAAACTTTTTTGGCGGAGCTTTTTCTAGTGATTGTTTCGCGAGGCGGAGCGCTAATGTTTCGCGAAGAATCTGGTTTGCAAATATCGCAATGACCACATTCTTTAATGCGTTGAGTGTCTTTGAAATAAGTCAGAATCCCACTGTGCCTGCACTCCCCACCTTCTGCATATTGGCAAATGGCTTCGAGTGCGCGCCACCTTCGATCAATAACATCCGCTGCCGCATCCGAAGTGTTTATAAAATAAGATTGTAGCCCCTTATCTTTTTTAGAATACAGAAGCAAACATGTGGCATCTAATCCATCTCGCCCGCCCCGCCCCATCTCTTGATAGAGAGATTCAATATTGGCTGGCATCTGAAAATGAACAACCAATCTCACATCGGGATGATCAATGCCCATTCCAAAAGCATTGGTGGCAGCTAAGATTCGAATTTCGCCTTTTCTAAAAGACTCCTGAACCCGGCCTCGCGCATCGTGAGAAAGACCAGCGTGATAAAAATCTACTCCGGCAAATTGACTTTTTAAAAATGCGGTTAACTCTTCAGTCTGCTTACGTGTGCCGCAGTAAATGATCACGCGCCCTGTGGTGTTTTGATTGAGAGCCTGTTTCACGTAGGCCTGCTTATCTTCCTCATGCGCACAACTTTGCACTTGGTAGAATAATCCGGGTCGATAAAATCCATAGACGTGTAGATCTGGCTTTCTCAAACCAAGTTGGACGCTAACGTCTTGAAGAACTGGTTTTGTGGCCGTTGCCGTCAACGCAAGAATCGGAACATTTGGACATAACTCTCTCAAAATCTTGAGACGATGATAGTCCTCCCTAAAATCCGGACCCCACTGAGAAACGCAGTGTGCTTCATCGATCGCAAACAGTGTGACATTCTGCTTTTGAATCCACTTTGCAAAACCAGGCTTTTGAACCCGCTCAGGACTTACAAAAAGAATATAATTTCCATGCTTTTCTATATCACTAAATATCTTGATCTTCTCCTCTGCAGATTGACCAGAGTAAATTGCGCCCGCATGAATTTGAAGCGCCTCAAGGTTACCGACTTGATCCTTCATCAGGGCAATAAGTGGAGAAACCACAATCACCAAGCCACCCATGCAAACAGCGGGAAGCTGATAGCAAAGTGATTTCCCTCCACCAGTAGGCATGACTGCCATAGCGTCGTTTTTCAACAGAACTGACTCAATGATTTTCTGTTGCCCCAACTTAAACTTATTATGTTTAAAATAAGTGCGTAGAGCTTCTAAAGGTTCGATAGAATCTGTAGGCGGCATGGAACCCCTTTCAAAGAGGTTAAGGATATCAGAGCCGGCATTTCAGTCAAGATCAAGATCAATCCAAAACCTTAAACCAATCGATGTTGAGGCAGCACATCACTTCGGATAACTGAGAATCCAAAGCGAGCTTGTAGATGTTGGATGAAAGCTGCATGAGAAGTTCTCGAATTTTCCCGGCCGTTTCTTTGGAAATGCCCATTGGAGTAGAAGAAAAAAGTTCTTCGGTCGGATGAATATTTTCAACATGCTCCAAAGATTTGATTCGCCAGTTCTGATGATGCCGAGCAATTAGTGGTGAAGTGTGCGGCAAATAAGTAGATGATTTTCCCAAAATATATTTGCCATTTGCATAATCTAATAATCCGCAGCTAACGAGGAATTCTAAAATCTGGCGAGTTCGCTCAGTAGTGATTTTTAGTTTTTCGGCAATCGAGTTCGGATAATTGTTTTCATCCATGCCAACCAACATGTGAACAGCGGCGTACAGCCAAGAGGAATAGAATATGGCCCTCTGCTCTTCAGTCAATTTTCCTTGAGGAACAACTCTTTCAGAAAGGCTTAAGCTTCTTTCTTTAAGATCGTCGATTTTCCGCTTCCAATAATCACGGGACAACTCATTCCCCGAGCGCTCAATCATTAAAAGCGCCATGAAATAGTCGCGGCCCAAGTAGGACAGGCCCATCAATTCACCTAAACTCACGATATGATCAGGGTTGAGATTTTTGTCCCCATGTATCATTTGGCTGAGGCTCGAGGTATGGACCCCAATGGCTTCCGCTATCCGACTGTAGCCGCCCCGCTCTCCACACTCCACCCAATGGATCACAAATAATTTATAATTTTTGAATTCATGAATAGATTTCAATAGTTTAGAGCTCATAGTGAGAACATTATCTCCTGCCTTATGAAAATAGCAAATTGAAATTAGCGAAATAACTAACATGTATGTTATGTTTTTTCCTAAAAAATAGTGGAATAACTAGCCTTTAGGCTCTACATTTGGTTGCAGCATGTCACGCAATGCGTTACGATGTAATTTATGCACTATTTTCCCGATTTGCTGAGAGGTTTATGAAAAACTCAATATTCAAAAATTTAGGTGTCACGATCTTGCTTCTCGTTCTCTCCCCGCTTGCACATGGAGGAGGCACGGTTCATGGAGGCGGCGGAAATATCTGCGACGGCGGAGCCTACCCTGCCAACTTGTCAGAACTTGCAGACACAGCTCCTGGCAAGACAGATTTCCCGGATCAAACAGGCGTAAGATTCTCCGGAAAATATCTGCAAGAAACTTTGGAAGTTTTCGGCTATTTCGGATTCGATCTCATGGGCGGCGGCGATGACACCGGCAGTTTCTTTCAAAATGGGGAAGTCCGAAAATTATTAAAAAATAGAATCAACCAATATCTAAATCGAGCAGAACTAAATCCGACTGCAGCGAGCGTGTTTAAAAATCTTGAAGCAGTTATTGGCGCTCATCCGTTTTTGATTTTCAATGACACTATTGATAACCCCATTGCTCCCGGAGATCTCACTAAAAAATATTGTCCTGGGCATGTCAAAGCTGTGATTCGCTTTTCCTTAGGATTTGGATTTTTAAGTTTGGTGAGTTTTAATGACATGAGTCTCAATCAGCAGTCCTGGCTTTTGATTCATGAATCTTTGAGATGGATTCAACAAAATTTGAAGAACTCGAAATTCACCGACTCCAGTGTCGAGCGCCTGACCCGAGCAATTATTCTAAACGATTTTTCGTCTGAAGATGTCCAAAATGATCTTAAAATTCTTTCATCTGATTCTGCAAATTTTTTGAAATTCAACAAGGCAAGTCCTGCGATTAGCAAATTTTATGACGACGTCATCTATGAAGGCCCGATCGCCATTTTCAACGATCTCATGGCCATGGACATAGCGAAGTTTCACGGCACCGTGGATGAATGGGCCGCCCAGACAAGCTCTACAGAAGTATTACGCTACCGCGAAAGAGCAAAAAATTTATTGTCGTTAACAAACGCCTATATCACCGGTGCAAACTACAGTGGCTGGAAAAAAGATGATATCTCCTATCACATCATGCGCATTGACATGTATGGATTTTGGAAGCGATTCCCTTTTCGAACGGCTTATGGTCTTATCAATTCTACGTTGGCCGCTTATTCAGAAGCAAAACTTCAGCATGTTTTTAAAGTCGGAGAACTGGATTTAGATCAACGACTTCTAGGTCAAGACGAAAAAAATATTCTCTCTCCTGATTCTTCTTTGACCCTAAGCTCCAGTGGGCAATATCTAGAGTCCTGTGCTTGTGCTCAATTTGATCATAAATTAACCCAGGCAAAAGCTCTTCCGGCATTCCAAGAGCAATTGCTCAAATTATTTGAGCAATCCATGACTTTGAGTTTCAACGGAGGCGCTCGAAAATTCTACGCCCTTCCCTACTATGACCGAGAGCAGGCATTTTGCATCGCTATCACCAAAGGGAACACTTCTGCTGGTATCAATGCCAACACCATCGCCAATTCAATACGACCAACATTATCACTAAACCTTTTAGGTTTAAATAAATGCCGTGCAGTTCAATGATACGAGCCTTGATTTTTTCTCTCATTATATTTGTGAATACTGCAGCTTTCGGGACTCAAGATCTAGATGATTGTCATCGCAGTGTCGAGCCATCTGTAGGAAAATCTGTTAAGGCATTCAACATGGGAGGTTTTTTCTGGAGACCCTACGCCCACAATTTATGGATTGCTCTGGGGAAAAGTCCTGAAATGGCCGATGCTATCAACACGGCAGCATGGATAGAAAAAAATTTCGGCCGCCAAGAATATATGGGAATCACCTGGAATGTGAGAGCAGTTCTTCCAGTGGACAAGGAAATAACTAAAGCCGGCGCAGTCCTTGTGCTAGATTCACCCAAGTTTAAGAATCTTCCTGGTTCTTATTCCTTACATAAAAATGCGCAGATTGTTATTCCTGCCGATGGCGTTTGGACGGAAGTGTCCAGTTGTTATGGGTACAAGATTGGCGATAAACTTGCGGATGGAAAAATCACAAAGTTCTATTCTGACCACACTGCCCAATTGAACAATGGAACACTCGCCTATCTTGGCGTTAAGCCTATGGACGCTCCTCTTTACGTGGGCGCCAAAGTCTTAACCATTGGCAGCGAAAGACCTTATTTTTCTGAATACACTTATGGGACCATCACAAAGATTTCAAAAAATACGGTTTATGTGAAAGCCCATCAAAGGGGATTCTATTCAGAAAAGGATCCTGGATACGGAAAGCCATTTCCAGTCGATGCAAAACTAGTTTTTCCTGAAGTGTCTGACTTCAAACCTTTGGGGATTGCCAAATACATGGAGTTTGTGGCTCGAAATGCTCTTGCCCCATTCAATGATGGCCCTTACTACGCCAAGGCTATAAATATTTTTTCCAATGGATACGTCCTTGCTGACTCATCCACCTTAAGTTTTGGACAGTTCCATGAGCTTCGTCTGATTCGCGTCAACGATATCAAGCGATAAACAAACTCTAAACGCCTAGACGTCTCTGCCACCTGAAGGAGAGATAACTGAAACAGCACCTAGGTGACCAGTGACCGACAAGAACGAATCTTCCATTGTTAGCCAAAACTCTAACTTTAGCGTTAGTTTTTTTTTAAACAATCCTAGTTAAATCATTCCAAATCGATTACATTCCATTTCATGGGTATAGCGCATTGCATTATACTTGTAAAATCATCCAGACATATCTGGATTAACGTAGGAGTATTTATGAAGAAGTGGATCAGTTATGTCTTGGTTGGTCAGCTGGCAATCACCTTAGTTGCCTGTGGATCACCCTCGGTCACAATGCCGGCAAATCCTTTTGCTGGGGTCAAAACAGGAGCAAACCAAAGTTCTGCAGCGACCGGTGTAGGTGACGCAATGAAAGTGGAAGACCTGCCCTACGGCACAGTCATTCGACTCAATAAATCTTTGTCCATTCAAGGTGGAAGCCTCATCAGTAAAGCGGGAGTGACGCTGATTAACGGTGAACAACAACCAATTCCTGCGAGTGATGTCCATAGCGGATACTGTGTTTTGCAGCCCAGTCGAATGAATTCAAGTATGTTGAGTTACGACGGAGCCAAAATTACTCTCAAAGCAGGAACTGCCTTGCAAGTTTCCAAAACATCGAAAGAAGATCCCACGGGCGCAGAAACTTATTATCAAATTCAACTCCAGCCCAACGGTTTTGACTATTTGTTTGCCTTTAGCCCATCGCTCACGGCAAGCGAATTTTTGAAACTATGTTTTGGCGACACAGCTATTTTCGAATTACCTAAAAATTAAGACAAGGATTCTTATATGCGAAACAAATTAATGTTATTAACTTTATGCGCAGGCTTTTTAGCCTGCGCTTCCATGAAACAATCCAAAGACGAAGCAGCCATCAATAAAATTTCTAAAGTGGCTGTTGTAGCATTTGAAATCACCGAGCCCACTTCAAGTAAAATTGGGATCAATCTTGGAGGAGCAGTTTCCGGATATCCCAACTATGGCGAATTCAATAAACTCTCTCCCCACGCCGATGAAATTTACAAAGTTTTATTAACTTCCTTGAATACCAATTTGCAATGGCAGGTTTTAAACTCAGAAAAAATGAAATCAAATCCCGACTATGTGAGGATATTTAATAAGACAATGAAAGGCATGCACAATAAAATGCCGGTTGCTCAAGAACACGTTCAATTTGTAGCGGCAAAAGTTATGGATGTGGATTCCATTCGCATTCTAGACATTCAAGAAAGAGAGCTGCTCTACAATAGTCTCCGGGTGGACGCGATTGTCACAGCAAGAATCAATGTGGATTTTTCCGGCACGAGCATTATGGGCTTTGGAAGTCGAAAGCCTCAAGCTCATTTGACTTTTACGGTCTATACTCGTGGGCAAGATAAACCTATTTGGTTTGAAGCAGATATTGAAGGCGACGAGGCTAAGGAATCTGTAGGAAGTACAGGATTTATTGATACTGATAAATTAGCGATGCTGAGCACGGAATCCAGCAAATCGGCTTTTAATAAATTAAGTAAATAAGCAAGCAAAAAAAAGCTGCCATGGATTAGTTCCATGGCAGCTTTTGTATAAAATTAATTTTATTTAGTTAATATCTTATTTAGTTTCAATTTTATTTTGTAATCGACCCACTTCGCTGTCGATAAAACTCAAAGCGTCTAAGGCACCCAACATCATCATATTTGGTGGGTCCATATGGAGAGTTTTCAGCATGCTCGTCGAACTATCCCCACCGTAGATTGCAACTTTCAATGTTTCATCGTGATCGAGTCCTGTCTGATCCAACTGAATGCGCGGAGAAGAATTATACAATTCAGGAAGATCATGACCGGCTTGTGAAGCATTTGTAGCAAAAGCCAATAGATGAGCGAGTTTTGCATCTCTTTTTAAAATATTTCGACCAGTCATTTGGTATTTGAATAAAGTTCTGTTCAGCTCAAGGATTTTGAAATAATAAAAGTGTTGATTCTGAAGTTTATAAGTGAATCATCCAAAGTCATGGGACCGTCTGAACCAGAGTAAGGAGTGATTGTGCTCTGTGATTTGTTTAAAATCTAAATCATTTTCCGTTTTCAACCCAGTTGGGCGGAGTCGTCGCGGGCCATGAGGCCGAAATGGAAATGGAGAGTTTGGAGATTTTCGATTTGCTCGGAAAGGCGGCCAAGTTCTTCCGAGAAACTTTTTTTGAATTTTTTAATGAGCGGAGCATGAGTTTTAGCGGAAGAAAAACCCCAAGCGGGATAGTGTTTCATTTCCCTGGTCTGTGCCTGCATTTTAGAAAACTCATCCTCTAGCCAACGTCCGCCCCAAAGGATTTCATCAATCGTCAATTCGTTGAGTTTTTTCAATCTGAGAAGTGTCAATCGGTAAAGTATTTCCATTTCATTCAGGTCAAATTTTTTATGAGCGGCTTGAGCCCTTGCCCATATTTTTTTCTGCCACTCAGAGTGACTGTCAGCGCTGTCAGGACCTTGAAGATCGGGATGGATTTTTCTTGCGAGCTTACGGTACAGAAGTTTAAATTTCTCAACATCCACCGGGGGAGTCGATTCATCTCTAGTTTTTCTCGATAGGTCTTCGTAAGTATTTTCATTTCCGTTATTTTCTTTTTCCAAAAACGCTTTCATATCCTTGACTATATCATCTAAATTTTCGCGCGT
>JAYTHU010000192.1:0-25503 GCA_043732305.1 Oligoflexia bacterium | reverse complement strand
TAGCCAATGAACAGCGAATGAGAAAGGTTAGAGGTTTCAGAGATTTGCCGGCACTGTGGGTTAAACTAAGATTGTTAACTGAGAAAAAAGAAATTGACTTGGGGAATCAAGTTGCGTAAGAAATAAACCGCCACTCAACCAATTCCAACTAAACGTGGGGCAAGGTCCCCTTTGGTACCAAAACACTAAACTGTGAGTCGCATTTTTGAGGGAATTTATGGCCTTTTTTCGAGACCCAAAGGAATTAGAAGATTCATATCTTCGTCCGTTAAGGTTTGATGAGCAACTCATTCCTAAAGTTGAACTCATTGCTAAAAAGGTAAAAGGAATGGATACCGTGAGCGACTTCTATCAGGAAATGATGCAAGCGCGACCAGGCGGACTTCAAGCCCAGTCCGTCCGATAGTCTAAGCAGCTAAAGCGAGGCAAGCGGTTCGAAACTCACCAACCAGGGAACGCCACTCTTTTTTTAGTAATATCATCAACTTGCAAGAGTCTTGCGGAAACCCCGGTGGACTCTCCACCGAAAATGCGCTTCCATAAAAAAAGTGTGAATGTCATTCGTCTTTGGCCCCTTAATGATCTTAGAAGCTTGTTTTAGATAAACGTTTTGGATTTGCTAAAATCCTGTCGCGTGATCCAAAGGCAGCAATTTTTCTAAGGATGCCTACACGAAGGGGAGCCGTTGCGGTAGAATCGGAGTCGGGACCAGGGGAATTTTCTATATACGAAAATCGAGGGGTTGAACTGTCCGCTTGTAAAACCTGGAAAGCCCCTTTGATCTCTATCTGAAATTTTTCCGTGCCCCATCCAGCTAGACGACTAAAAATTAATCCCAAATGCTAGCGTATGGTTCGTCACTAGAGGGGTGAGTATATTAATTATTTTAATATAGAAGCTTTCACCTAAAGGAATTTTCGGATTGAGTTCAATTCCAATGAGTGGCACGACGGCGTTTGAGCCGGGCGTGATCGAAAAGGGCATGACATTTGATTTTATAAAATCGTAATCATTTTGGACGTAACCTCCAATAATAAATCCTACGTCTAAATACTTAAAGCCTTTACCGACAGAAAACGTTCCGCCATTTATCGGCTGATTGATTGAGTTATTTCCTTTGAAGAATCTTCCCGTGATATAAATTGAGTTTTCTGCGAAATAGTAACTTGCTCCAATTCCGTAAAGGGGGTTGTCAATCAACCGTCCATCGGCGCTAACTTTATGGGAATACATTAAAGCATCTCCGCTCACGACGTGGTAGGTGAGGCTGCCCCCAACAAATTCAATGGAGAAGTGATTTTTTTCATTATCACTAGCCTGCGAATATGACGGCGTAGCAAATTCTAAAATCAGAAACCACCACAACATATGTCCCCCCGCCGTCAATTACCGGCGATTACCTTCCTTAGGGAAGACGGTCATGTGAAGAGAATAGTTTCTTGAATTTAAATGTAATAAATAGAGTTACAAATGGCCCATATCAATGCGGAGGTAGGGGGGGTTGTCCCGAGTTTGAATTTTGCCCGCCTGGAATGCCGTTTGGCCGGGGCGGTGGGGGTAGCATGCCGCTTGGGGGCATGGCCGGTCCATTGGAATTTAAATTTGGAGCGCCACTCGGGATATTTTGGGGTCTCACGTTGTTTTGTTTTTGAATATCCTGTGCCGCATTTCTCAGAAATTTCTTTTCGTTTTGCTTTACAGCTTGAGCGGCGGGGGGAAGCTGGCCAGGCTGATTCTTCAATAAAGAATCAAAGGCTTTTTCATCTTCTTGAGTTGCAAACTGAACTTCGTCATTAGCAAAGGTCGTAGAGGATATTGAAAGAACAATAAGCGTGAAGCTGATAAAACTTTTTTTCATATGATACCTTTTTTAGAGGAAGCTTCTGTTTTAAAGCGAATGTGAATCTTTTCAGAAGATAAAAGGCGAGAGTTATTATCTAGAAAAGAAACGTTAACTTCTTTAGTCCCACCTTGAAAAGACCTGATCAAAATAGGGATTTTATCGATCGATTGACTCGCATTCCAAGCTAAAGTGAGTGAGTTTAGTTTTGCCAAGTCAGGATAAGATTTAGATTGGAAATTAACTCCATCGGGAAGTTCAATGCGGACATAGGCAACTTTTCCCAAATCCTTGCCCACAGCTTTAGTGTCAATACGAATAGCCATAGTTTGATTCACTAAAGCTTCATATTTAAAGTTTAAAAAAAGTGAAGAGAACGCAAAGAGAATCGCTAAAGAAAAAGCGCCAATTGCCGATTTTTTCCACCAGGCAATTCTAATCTTTTTAGAATCGATTTCTTTCTGATGAGCAAGAATGCGTGTCTTTAAAAAAGGTCCAGGCGAAAGCTCAAGTTCAGCGATCTGAGAAAAGAGCGCTTGGGAAAGCTTTTCGGCATCAGCCGCAGAAACATTTGAATTTTGATCATCTTGAGATGTGGCCATGTCTTATATGCTCCTTCACCTTGCTAGACGGGTGAACTTCATGAATCGTTTCATTATTTTTTAAACTTTTTAATCAGCTCATCTCTAAGACGATGTAGGCGGGAGCGAACGGCCATCTCTGAAACCCCAATCAATTCAGCAGCTTCTGAATAGCTGAGTCCTTCTAAGTCCACGCTTAGTATCAGCAGGCGATCTTCAGGTTCGAGAGTTTCAAGAACTCGTCTCACTCCGATGGCTAAATCCAAATCCTCTTCTTTGAGCTCAGCCTCGAGACTTTTGGCCAAATCTTCTTTGAAACCTACCTGTTGACGGCCTTGAGAATCACACCGGTCCAAGAAGACGTTCTTTGCAATTCGAAAGAGCCAGCCCATAAAAGCGGCCGGATCTTTAAGAGTTGATATGGAACGAAATACTTTAATGTAAGCGTCCTGGCAGAGATCTTGAGCCAGCTCTCTATTCCCGCAAAGATACAAAGAAAATCTGTATAAACGATTTTGGGTTAGCTCTACAAGTGTTCCTTGCGCAGCAGTGTCACCATTCATAAGGTTGTCGATAGTGGCGATCAAAAGAGCCTGCTCTTGTTCTGAAAATTTATTAGATTTCGTCATTGGAATTCCAAAGCTGAACCAACAACAATTCTCGATTCATTAAAATTTCTATCGAGTGAACTAGCTGTCCCTAAATTGGTCGAATTTAAAATTTGCTCAAATGATAAAAATATCTCGTGTTTCATATTGTTAAAGTAAGACAATCGCCCTCCCAAATCTACATATACATCTGATCTTTGAATATTTTCTGGTCGCGCCATCGTAAAATATTGGCGCCACTCCGAACTTACCGAAGGTGAAAAACGCATGCGCTCGCCCAGAGGAATAAAAGCCCTGAAAGAAGCTAGTGGGGCTACAAAAGCTAGTGGATAATTGGCTGGTCCGGATTGATAATCTTGGTTGCTTTCGACATGCCAGCCCGCTCTTGCTTCCAGTGTTATCGAGGAAACCAAAGAAGTTAAAGTAGCAAAGCTAAGAAATGAATATCCTTGAAGATAACTATACGCTGAACTTTCAGCAATGTTTTGATCGTAGTTAGCACTCAACTTCAATGTGGCATTGCCAAATAGAAAATTAATCGCCCCGTAGATTCCAGGCGAAAGAGTCAACGATTGTGATCCTAGATTTTGATATTTTAAACTTGGGGCCATCTCTAAACTTAAATTATGACTTAACCTAATTCCAACGGGAATGGAAGCTGCTGCCGAGACGTAGCGGTTGTCTGAATGTCCCAACGACTCGACCCACTGTGGGTAGAAGTTTAAAGTGATCATGTAATCTTCTTTGGCCAGTAGCGGAAATCTCAAATCAAAATCTGCCGTCAAAAGACCACTTCCCACGTTCGTTGATGAAATAGGATATTGGTAAATATTAGAGTCAAATCCTCCGGACACACTTGCTCGGCCATAAAAATGGGAACTTAATTTTGAAATGTGCTCAGAGAGCAAGCTTGAAAAATGCGTGATCTCTGCGTCTTGATTTTTATTTTGAGAACTTTCAAAAAACTGATTGGCGGTAGACTTATCGTTGAGCTTCAGAGCAATGAGTCCCAAAAAGAAATCAATATCAGCATCCATCTTGTCATCTCTCAATAGTAAGATGTGAGATTTTGCTTCTTCATATTTCTGATGCTCATATAGATTCTCTGCCTGCTTGAAAATTTCAGCCCTCGTGATTTTAAGTTGCCCCTCTACTTGAGATTTTAAGTTAACTGCTAGGTCCCTCTCTTTGGAAAGTTTAGATAAAAGCAAATACGCTTCTGTATATTTGCCGAGACTCATTTGAGCTTTGGCGAGATAAAGACGCGCGGCTCTCGAGAGAGGGCTTTGAAGATTGACCACCCTCTGGAAAGCATCTGTTGATTCAGCATATTTTTCTAACGAAAAATAAGCCGCGCCAAGATTAAACCAATAAAGTGCATTGGACGGTTTATTTTCCGCGAGATTTTTGAGATAGCTCACTGCGAGATTAAAGTTTTTCAAACTAAAAGCTTTTGCAGCCTCGCGGAATTTATCCTGCGGCGAAATTTCATCTGCACCTGAATAAGATGCTGCAAAAATGGCAATGATCACCAAGAGGTGTAATATGTTGGGAAAGCGCATGTAACTATAGCCTAACATTTAGTCAGTCTTCGCCCAATAAACATCCCTAAAAAAATCAAATACTTAGCTTGATCTTAAAATATGATGAAACGTTTCTTACTCGCCCTACGTCCAGCTTGTAGAACAACAAAAGGGGAGTATATGAATCAGTCAGTTTTTAAATCATTTCTTATAGTCGGATTTTTATTCGCTTCGAGTGCTCACGCCGATGCACCTCCTGAGGACGGTAATCCCGCTTTTGAGGCTGCTTTAGAATCCTGTGCATCAACAGTCTCCAAAGAATCGAACGGCAGACCTGATCAAACGGCCATGACAACATGTCTGACCGCAAAAGGATTTGCTAAGCCTAGCGGAGGTAATCCGCCGCCTCCACCTCCAAGATGCAAATTACCGGGGTGACCCAGAAACTTAAAAATTAACTTAGAGCTGTCTGCTTAGTTTTTTTCTGTACGAGATTGCGAAGTAAGGAGTTCTTATGCTTTGCCTAAATCGTTCTCGATTTTATATCTCTATTTTTTTAATATTTATCTGGAGCAATTCAGAAACCACTGTTCTGGCGCAAAATTCAATGACACAAATAACGTCTCTTGTGGTAGCTGACCCTGGCGTGAGGGCGGGACATGTTGATGCCGGGGCACCATTTTCATCACTAAGCCCCGCGCAACAATCTTTTTTTGACGACGGTTTGCAACGTTTCAAAATTGTCGATTCCGTGAGTGGCACAATTCCCAATGAAACAAATGGTGGTCTGGGACCAAGATACAACTCAATCAGTTGCGTGAGTTGCCATTCTCAACCTTCTCCCGGAGGCTCAAGTCCTAGGATTTCTGCATACCCTTATATTGGCCCAAATCCTCAAGTGGAGGCGGCAACGCACGATGGAGCAAAAAATTTCGTTCCATTTTTTATAACTTTGGACGGCCCTGTTAGAGAAGCACGCCTCAAATTTTTTCTAGATTCTAACGGAAAAGTCACTCCTGTTGCAGACGGCGGTGTTCACGCTCTCTATACAATTTCTGGCAGGCCTGACGCAACCAACGCAGTTGGCATTTCTGGTGAAGCACAAACTTGCAGTATCACGCAGCCTGATTTTCAGTGGAATGGGAAGCTCGGTAATATTTCCTACCGCATTCCCACACCAACATTTGGCGCAGGATTGATTGAGAACATTTCTGATAGAACAATTTTAGAAAATATGGCTTTTGAGAAAAATGCCAAAAAAGTTTTGGGAATTTCGGGATTGGCTAATCGAAATGGAAATGACGGAACTATCACAAGATTTGGTTGGAAAGCTCAAAACAAATCTCTTCAAATATTTTCTGGAGAGGCTTACAACGTCGAAATGGGAGTGACAAGTGAGCTGTTTCAATCTGAACGGCCCAGCCCCGGAAAGTCTTTGCCTGATTCTTGTTCGTTTAATACTCTGCCTGAAGATACAATCAACCCTGCCGCTCGAACACCTGCTGCCGTACCAAGCGACGTGGTGCAATTTTCAACTTTTATGCGCTACCTCAGTCCCCCTGTTCCTTCGACAACTTCTCCTGGTGGAGAGCCGTCAATTAGCCGAGGGAGAAATTTATTTGCCAGCAAAGTTCAGTGTGCGTTATGCCATACACCTAGCTTAAGAACCGTTCCCTCAAATTATTTCTCATATTCGCAGTTTGCTTTTGCTAATTTATATTCAGACCTTCTTGTTCATCATTGGGTACAAACCTTGATGATGGCGTGACCCAAGGACTTGCGGGAACGGATCAATTTCGTTCATCTCCGCTTTGGGGAATTGGTCAGCGAGCTTTTTTTCTACATGATGGAAGAACTTCGAATATAGAAGAAGCCATTCAGCAGCACGCCAGTCCAGGATCAGAAGCCAATGGAGTAATCAAACAATATAATAATCTGTCCCCAGCCGAGAAACAAGATCTGTTAAATTTCCTGCGATCGCTTTAGGATTTGGGACTCTCTGGCTTGTTATCGAAATCAATAAAATGAAATTGGCTTGCTTAGAGTTCCCAGGTAGAAATATTAAATATCTCGTCGACTCTTGAGGCGTGCCCGCGCCTAACAAGCATGTTAAACCGAACCTTGGACATTTCAATGTGATTGTTCGTTTCAGGCTGGCGGAGATAGTACCGCGCGATATCTTCACTCTGATATTCAAAGCGTATGAAAACCAGAGGGCCCATGTGCTTTCGTTTTTTGTTATCTAAAATCATGGGCAAATCTTATAAAGAGGGTTCCAAGCAAGCAAGTTCAAAGTTTTTACTTTGATTAATTCGAGTCTCCGTTGACAACTCTTATTAAAAAGGTAATCTTTTACGGATGCGTCAGATGTTGTTTTTAATCTTCATTGTGGCATTTATTTTTAAAGCTAGCGCGGGTAGCGTTGTGATGTGGAGTTGTGAGACAACTGACCTTTTACGGACAGTCTCCTCAATACAGGTTTCAAAAATAATATCTCCGCATTTTCGAACAGATAGTTCTACACCTGCGGACAGCACATCAAAATCAGGTAGCGTTTTACCTCATGGTTTTTGCAATTTCCTAGTACCTGTCTCATCGTATTCAATTCGCCTAATGTCTTTTGTTTCCCCGATAAGTTTATATAATTTTAGCCACCGTAATATTTATTTACCTGCTCCCATTAAGCCACCAAAACCATTTTTTCTTCTCTCCTAGCAAAGCCTCGTTTTAAAACTGCGTCCCAATTCAAAAGATATCGAGGAATTTAATGGTTCTGGTTCGTTTTGCGCTCAAAAACCCATATTTCATTTTAGTCGTGTCAATGGCTTCCATCACTCTTGGAGTCGTTGCCTACCTGCGTTTGCCAAAAGATCTGTTGCCGTTATTTAAAACTCCCGCGGTGCAGATTTTAACGCTCTACCCTGGAATGCCCGCAGAAGTTGTGGAGAAAGACATTACCTCTCGAATCGAAAGGTGGACAGGCCAAGCTAGCGGAATTGAAAGACAAGAATCCCGTTCGATGTTGGGCGTGTCAATTGTCCGCGATTATTTCAGATCAGACATTGATCCTAACACTGCTTTAAGCCAAGTGACCTCGCTTGCGATGAGCGATCTGTACTATCTTCCGCCAGGAACAATTCCACCAATGGTTATGCCGTTCGATCCAACGGCGACGGTGCCGTTAGTTTTGCTTGCATTATCCGGAGATGAATCTAACGAATTCAATGAGACAAAACTTTACGATATTGCTTATTTTGATCTACGTAACCGTCTTCAGGGAATTCCCGGAGTGATTGCCCCAGCAGTTTATGGGGGAAAGCTTCGTAGAATTTTGACATATGCAGATCCCGCGAAACTAAAGCGTTTTAATTTATCACTTCTTGATATTGTGCAAACGCTTCGCAATTTCAATACCCTCATTCCCGCCGGAAATATGAAAATTGGTGACAAAGATGTGCAGATTGTCTCGAACGGCTTGGTTGCAAAAGTAGATGAGATGAATCAATTTCCTGTGCGTTCAAGTCTTCAAGGCGGTGAGGTTCTTTTATCCGATGTAGGGAAAACTGAGGATAGTTCGCAAATCCAAAGTAATATTGTTCACGTGAATGGAAAACGACAGGTGTATCTACCTGTTTACCGACAACCGGGCGCGAACACGATCGCCGTTGTTGATGCGATTCGTAATTCTATAAAATCAATTCTGGCTCGTCTACCGCCGGGGATTCATATCGACCTTGTTGCGGACCAATCTCAGTATGTGCGACATGCGATCACCAGCCTCACTTTTGAAATTATCCAGAGAGCAATTCTCGCGGTGCTTGTGATTTGGTTGTTTCTTGGCCATTTGCAAACCGCGTTTGTCACGGCACTCGCTATTCCTCTCTCTCTATTCTTCGCATTTATTGGATTTTTGGTAACGGGGGATACTCTCAATGCGATGACGCTAGGAGGGCTAGCCCTAGTGATCGGGCGACTCGTTGATGACTCTATTGTAGTTACCGAAAATATTGTCCGACATAAAAGTCTCAACTTGGATGAAGACTCAAGTCTTTCAGGAGCCGCAGAAGTTATGATGCCCGTCCTTGCCGCCACGGTGACAACTATCATTGTTTTTGTTCCCGTATTTTTCCTTAAAGGTATTTCTGCCTTCCTTTTTGCGCCACTCGCACGGAGTGTAGCGCTTTCTATGGTTGCATCATTCTTTGTGGCTATGACGGTTATTCCGATTTTACTTAAAAAAATAAAAATTCATAAATCTGAAAGTAAACGTCGATTTTCACAGCTGTTTAGTCAGGTCGAAATTAAATACAAAAGCATTTTACCCAAAATTATCGAAAAGCGAATTTTTCTTTTTGTTATGTGCGGAATCCTGATGGGCGTAACTGGAATATTGTACAAGTATGTTGGAAAAGATCTTTTTCCATCTCAAGATGTTGGGCATCTCACGATAAAAGTACGTCTTCCATCCGGAACTCGAATAGAAAAAACGGAAGAGCAAGTAAGAGCAGTCGCTAGCGAAGTCCGCGCAGTTATTCCCTCGGATGAAATTCAAACGATTATCTCCAATATGGGAGTGCTATACGATTGGCCCGCGGCCTACACTCCGAACGCCGGCCCTCAAGATGCATTTCTTGAGATTCAGCTCAAGGAGAGTCAAAAAAAATCGAGCGAAAAGTATGCTCAGGCTCTTCGCCAAATATTGCCGAAGAAATTTGCAGATTCAGAGTTTGTGATCGATACCGAAAGTATCATGACCGCCGCTTTGACGTTTGGTCTTCCGTCACCTATAAACATTCAAATCACGGACAATGACCTCCACATTTCTGAAAAGCTTGGTAAAGACTTGATCGATAAAATTAAAGACATTAAAGGACTCGTTGATGTGCGTATTCAACAGCGCCTCGATTATCCGCAAATCACCATTGATGTAAATCGAAGAAAGGCAGCGAGTATGGGTTTGACTGCTGTAGACATCGTAAAAAATGTCGTTGCCGCAACCAATTCGAGCGTTAATTTTGAACCCGCTTTTTGGATTGATCAAAAAAACGGCAATCATTATTTTGTCGGAACACAATATCGGGAAAGAGATCTTGTGGATGAAGACACACTTAAAAACCTATCCATCACCGGACGTCAACAAGAGAGGGCAGTTCCTTTAAAAGAATTGGCTAGTTTTGGGAACGGCACTGCACCCACCGAAATTGAGCATTTGAACATTGGCAGGGTTTTAGATATTTATGCAAATGTTTCCGGACGTGATTTTTCTGGCGTGTCTGACGAAATCGAAAAAGTAATTTCGCAAACAATTTCACCTGCTGGATATCAAATAAATCTCAGAGGAGAAATGAGCTTTTTAAAAGAATCATTTGAGAATCTCGGGTGGGGATTTATCTTGGCCATATTCTTAATCTACCTAGTTCTTGTCGCTCAATTTAAATCACTAACGGATCCATTTGTAATTTTGATTGCAGTTCCCCTCGGACTTTTCGGAGTGGTCATGGCACTTTTGATCACTGGGAGCACTTTTAACATTCAATCATTTCTTGGGATTATTTTTATGGCGGGTATTGTCGTTTCAAATAGTATTCTTATCGTGCAGTTCATAAATTTTAAGTTTCGCGAGGAAAAGTTGCCACTCGAGATAGCAATTGTCGATGCATCAACGACGAGGTTACGACCAATCGTGATGACTTCGCTAGCTGCAATTCTCGGATTGCTACCAATGGCAATTGGAATGGGGAGGGGCTCAGAGCCAAATATTCCGCTTGCCCGCGCAGTGATTGGGGGACTTCTTGCTTCAACGGTATTGAGTCTTTTTGTGGTTCCATGTCTGTACTATTCCTTTCATACCAAAAGTGTGATTAAACGCGCGCGTAGTTTAATCGTTTCTGTTTTCACAGGTCTGATTGCACTTTCATTACTGTCCCCTAAGTCTGCGGTGGCGTCTGACAAAATTATTTCTTTGAACCAGGTCATCGAACTGGCAAAAAAGCAGCACCCACTTGCCAAGGCATCTCGCGATCGCATCGCCGGACAATATTCAGCTATCAAAAGCGCAAAATCAGGATACTGGCCACGCATAGGGGCTTCCGCTGTTGAGAGCAATGGAATGAGTGGATCAACTTCCGGCCTGGGTATTGCGGCATTAAGTAATTCATCCTTTAGAAATGGTTACGGGGTGAGTCTTGATTTAGAGGGAACGATCTATGATTTTGGCCGAACTGCAAAAAAAGTGAAAATTGAGGAAATGCGTTTGGAAGAAAATAAAGGTTCCGAAGCTATGACCATCGAAAAAATCACCGTCGATGCGGCTTACCGCTATTTTGACTGCCAACGGATTCGTCGCGAAATTGAAATTTTTAAATCGGCTGAAGATCAGCTCAAGCCGCTCGCCAAAGAAATTAAAGTTCTTGTTTCTACAAGACAGCTTTCGCCAGTCGAACTCGCGCTGATTAATGTTGCGCTCAGTGAAGCTGAGGCAAATCGGATAAGTAGCGAGAAGAAACAAGAACTTGTTTTAGATCGATTGAATTTAGCTATCGGAGCGGGTGGTGATGAGAAGTTTATTTGTGTAGAAGCTAATGATAAAAATGGAGTGATGCAATCGGTCGACAAAATGTGGGAAACGGCCAAGTTGAAACGCCCTGAGTTCAAAGAAATATTAGCTAAAAAAAGTAGATTACTGGCCGAAACAGATTTTGTGCGTGCGGCTTACTATCCAAAAATTACTGGCCTTGCGAGTGTAGGACAATTGCAGAATACAAATCTTTTGCCGAATCAAAATTACGTCGTAGGCATAGCACTTAAAATTCCTCTATTTGATGGAATGAAAACATCTTCAGATGTTGATCACACCGAATGGAACTCTAGTGCGGCCACCCACGAGGCAGAGCAAGCTTCAAATGAAATAAAATCTGAAATCAATGAAGCTAGAATAGAGTATGACCGAACCGAGAAACTTATTCCGCTCTTACTCAATCAAAGAATGGAAGCGGCCCGCGCTTTAAAACTCGCTCGTTCAAGATATCTCAAAAAATCTGGTCAACTCTCAGAGTGGGATCAGTCATACCGAGCGTGGTTGCAGGGAGAGCATGTTTATTGGAATTTACAGTTCGAACATGATGTTGCAACATTAGTATTAAAAATAGTTACTGGTGAATTATCCTCCCCAACTTTTTAAAACTTTAACGAATTTTCACTTTATTAATTGGTCTAAACCTCCGATCCTGTTCATGATTTTTTAGTCTCTAGAATCTAAATATTCTGTTTTTCTGCTATAATCAGAAGTGAGGGACGTGTGCGGATGAACTATTTAGTTTCATGTAAGAAAATTATTTTAATTTGGCTGGGAACCTTGTTTCTGGTTAGCTGTGGTGGCGGTGGTGGAAACTCCGGTTCAAATAACGTTGGAATTTCTCAATGGCAGGCAGACCTTGCTGGAATTTCTAGCAGACAATCCAATCATGGCTATCCAAGAATTGCCAACAACACTCAGGTTTCATGGGGAGGAAATGCCGGGAATTTATTCTTGGGGCAGAACTTATTTTCAAGATTGCATTGGTATGACTATGTTGTCATCGACGGTAACAACTCCGCGTCTACTTCCTATACTACTCTTAGTTCCTTTCTTGGCTATAAAGGGCCGATTCGAAATTTGAATCCGAATCAAGTTCAAGTGGCTTATTTCAGCGTGGCTGATTTTATCAACAACGCAGCGGGAATTTGCTATCATCCGCTTTTAACTAATTATGCTTTTGGGACTGGCTTCAGCGTATTCGGGCCATCTTGCACAGATCTTGGGACAAATGATTTTAATAATTCTTGGTTATTTCATGACACAAGTGGAAGTCCTCTGAAGCTTTACCCGTTTAATAGTGCCACTTATTATTCTCATATCGTTGATCCAGCCAATGCTGGTTGGCAATCTCGGTGGATGACGACTGTGCAAAATATGATTATCGCAAATCAAAACACGGACGGAATTTATCATGACTGGGGAGGGTTCACGACCATACCCACTCAAGGATATTTCACTACCGTGTCTCTTTTAAACAATGGTGCTGATGATTTAGGTGGTGTAGGCAATTTAACCAACATGACAAATCCCGTAAATGTTCGTTGGCAAAATGGGTTGACCTCACTCTACGCGCAAGAGCGTTCGACTTATCCTTCCGGTTTTATTCTTGCTGGAAATAGCGGGTGGGGGGCAAGCCAAATTATTCCAAGTTACACTAACGCTCTTCAAGGAACGATGGTTGAAGATTTTTTAAACTCCGTCGCTAGCGGCCCGGGTTGGCAAGGAGCCATGTACAGTTACGCCACGTGGATCATGAATGGCCAGACTCCTAATTTTGCGTTCATTCAAGCAAATATAAATTTTGGTGGGGCGAGCCAAGATGCAAATCATATGCTTTATGATTTGATGGTCTCCACCGGAAATAATTGGTTGACCACGGCGCAACTTGCTCAACTCCGTTTTGGTTTGGCTTCGGCTCTAATGTTCAACGGATATTTTGCGACGAGCAACACTAATGCTACTGGCGGCGGATACTCTGCCGCATTTTGGCTCGATGAATATGCCGTGAACGCAAGTGGATGTGCGGTAGTTCCCACCGATGCGACGGCCACGGCGGCGAGAGCTGCCAAAGGATGGCTTGGAAATCCTACAGGAAATGCTTTTAACGTTGTGACACCTACACAAACTTTGTGGAGCGTTCTTTCCACTGGAGTTTCAAATTCATCCAACAATTTAGTTTGGAGAAGAAATTTTACCAATGGAATTGTGTTGGTGAACCCCACAAATGCTGCTGTCAACAATATTGCCCTTGGCGGCACCTATAAAAAAATTAATGGAGTTGTTGATCCCGTTTTTAACAATGGAGCTACCGGTTTAACTTTGATCTCTCTTCCCGTGCAATCCGGCGTAGTGCTCCACAATTGAAAGCATGCTGGAATTGCCTGCCAGAACATTTGCTCTATCTAAAGTCGAGTCTGGGAGCGTTTTTCATTAATAGGCGCGCATCAAAAGCCGATGAATAAGTTATGAGATACTTTTTGTTTTTTTTAGTTTTAATTTTATCCGCTAAGAATGTTTGTGCCGACTTTTTGAAGGTCAGCGGAGTGACGAAGCATCGACATGAGATGAGCAATCCCGTGGAGATAGAAGATCTTGTGCGGGCAGAAGAAGATCCAAACTTTACTCAATATATAAAGCAGCGCGAGATCCAGAGAAAGATTGAACAGATTGAGGAGGTTCGATTGGAAAAAAAGCATCAAGCTGAAACTGCTGCGTACAATCACGCTCAGGAGAAGTATTTAAAGGAGCAGAAGAAAAAAATAGTTGTTAATGAAGATATGGAACAAGCTAAACATATCCGCGTGCGCGAAGCGCAAGAAATTCTACAAGAGCAACAGCAGGCAAAATATGCTGCTAATCTTAAAAAGCAAAAGGAAAAATCAAACACAGAGCGAATCGCGCGTTATCAAAAACTTTTATCTGATAAACAAGACAGAATGCCCGCATCTCAACCGGCCGCTGATCAATAGATTTCTGCTCTAATCGCGGTCACCACTGCCAAGGATGCTTCCCAAAATTCCGCCGAGTAGTGCGCCGCCCTTACCACCCATGGCACCACCTACCGCTCCTCCGATGCCGCCTCCTTCCATTCCGTTGTTGGGAAGATAGCGGGATATTTCTTCCGCCAAATTCATGATCGGCATACTTTGCAACCAAACATGGCCAGGTCCTGTGAGAGTGGCAAGAAATAGTCCTTGACCACCAAAAATGATATTTTTAAATCCAGGGAGCATTTCAATATTGAATTGCACACTCGGAGTTTGGATGCCGACGTGACCGGCATGAACCAGTAATTTTTCGCCGGAGGCTAATTCTTTTTCCACCACTTCGCCCGAAAGATCGAGCCACACTGTCCCGGGACCGGTGACTTTTTGCAGAATAAAACCTTCGCCGCCGAAAAAACCGGCACCGAGACTTTTTTGAAATGCCAGTTCAAGACTCACTGATTTTTCAGCGCAGAGAAAAGTTTCTTTGCGACAAATGAGAGATTCACCAGCAGCTAAAGTTTTCGCAATAATTTTTCCTGGAAAACGGGGAGCAAAAGCGACGTGTCCATTTCCTTTTGCAGTAAAATCAGTGATGAATATAGATCCTCCAGCAAAGCTGCGTTTCAGGCCTGCCATTAGCCCGCCGCCTGTGTTGGTCTCCATTGAAATTTGGTCATTCATCCAAGCCATGCAACTGGTTTGGCTAAAGACTTTTTCGCCTTGAGTAAGATCAATAGCGACTGTCTGCATCACTGTTCCGCAAATTTCAAATTTCATCTTATTTCCTTGCCATCATTGGCTGTACACGTTTGTATGAAAAATATTAGACAATATGATTTTCATATTTTTTGCAAACTCAAAAGCTATTCTAAAAATAAATTTCTAAGCCGTTACAAGGAATATTCAAGCGATTACGATTAATTTAATCTTAACCAAGTCATGACACCCCCTGAACGGAAGATTATTTATAATATTCTGAAAAGGGGGAACCATGAAAAGAACTGTTAGACGTCTAGTCCAGCACCTACAGGCCATCTCGAAAATCCTTTCTTTCAAACCAAAAGTTAAGCTCTTATTGACTGTCGGGAATTATCAGGTGCGCACTGTCAGAAAACCACGTGAGCTTCATGAGGCAATCCTACTCAGGCAAAAAGTATTTTTTGAAGAGCGAGGAGTTATCATGCCTTGGGTTTTGGATTTTGATGATTTCGATCTCCTCTGTGATCACTTAGTTATTGAAGACATGCATAAATCAAAAATTATTGGAACTTACCGCGTGCTGAGTTCTGAATTCACTGATAAATTTTATTCACAAAAAGAATTCGATATGGCCGACTTTTTATCTCGACCCGGCGGCAAGTTGGAGCTTGGCCGATGCTGCATTCATCCTGATTATAGAAATGGTATTGTTCTAGACATGCTATGGAAAGGACTTGCTCAATATTGTGCTGAAGTCGATGCCCAATTTATGTTCGGTTGTTCCAGCGTGATGACTAACGTCCCAATGGCAGTAGCTCAAATCAAGGGTCATTTTGAAAGCACGTTGAAGAAATTTAATTATAATGTTTCAACAACCCCTGAGTTCAGCCTGGAATTGCCTCAAGAAACATTCCTTGCGGCTCAAGAGATTAATTTTATGGTGCCGTCTCTTCTCAAAAGTTATATCCGAGCTGGGGCCGAAGTTTTTAGTCAGCCTGCTTATGATAAAGAATTTCAGTGTTTTGATTTTTTGACCATTCTTAATTTAGGGGAGATGCATGCAAAATACAGGTCGAAATATTTTTCTCAAGTGGCCGCTACAAACCGTAAAGTTCGCAGCGATATTATTCTTAATCGGAATGTTCGGGCTTAGCGCCGCGATAATATCCCTCTGGTTACCGAGTGAAAGAAAAAGAAAGCGACTTGGACAAATTCTTGGTTTTTACTCTCGCGCGGGTTTGAGAGTGTTGAATATCCGTGTAGCCGTAAAAGGCAAGTGGTCGCAGAGTTCGGGATTATATGTATGCAATCATGTCTCTTATCTGGATATTTTAATTTTATCTAGTTCCATTCCTGTCTGTTACGTCACATCTATTGAAGTAAGAGATATGCCGGTTTTGGGATTTCTTTCGAGGCTCGCCAATTGTCTTTATGTCGAGCGAAGGAGCAAGCAAAATTTAGGGTTAGAAGTTTCTGAGATAACTCAAGCCTTGAAAGAGGGCACGGATGTGGTTGTTTTTCCTGAAGCCACGAGTACGAACGGAGATACAGTTCTTAGATTTCGGTCTCCACTGTTTAGTGCCGCAACAGGAAGTGGCAAACCTGTTTATCCTCTGTGCCTACGCTATGTCAGAATCAACGGTGAAAAATTTAATGTTGGCAACAGAGATTTAGTTTGTTGGTACGGGGATATGAAATTTTTAAACCATCTATGGTCTGTGGCTAAGTGTCGAGATATTTTTGTTGATCTTCATGTTCTCGATTCCACGCAAAATACCCAAGCCTATGCCAATATCGAATTGGCAAATAAGTCTTATGATTCGGTTTACCAGTGCTACACTGCCACCATATGAATATAGATATCGTGACGCCCCCTTCAAAAATCTTGCCGCCTCCAAAAATTATTCTAGAAAAACTTCCTGAGTGGGTATTACTGGAAAATTTAGTGGCTGAACTAGGTAAACATGGAAGAGTTCATCACTTAGGTTTTGCCGAATCAAAAGAATGGAAAATGCCGCTTACGGCTCTGTCGTTTGGAAATCAAAATCCAGAAGCTCCTGTTCTGGCATTATTTGGTGGCATTCATGGACTTGAGAGAATTGGTTGCCAAGTTGTTTTGTCCCTCATGCATTCTTTTTCTGAACTCTTGACTTGGGACGAATTTCTGTCTCTTGCCCTACAAAAGATGCGAATTATTTTTTTTCCAATGGTGAATCCGCTTGGTATGCTGATGAAATCGCGATCAAATGCCAATGGTGTTGATCTTATGAGAAACTCTCCAGTCGAAGCATCGCTAGTCACTGTACCGTTGTTGGGAGGTCATCGAATATCCCCGAAGCTTCCTTGGTACCGAGGAGAGCTTAATAAGAATATGGAGATTGAAGCGCAGGCTGTTTTTGATTTTTGTAAAAGTCAGTTTTTTAAATCTAAATCCGTTATCAGCGTGGATTTTCATTCAGGCTTCGGAATGGTTGATCGATTGTGGTTTCCCTACGCTAAATCCAAACTTCCATTTCCAAACATTGGCGAGATGATGGCGTTAAAAGAAAGTCTCGATCGCACTTACCCTAACCATATTTACACAGTCGAACCACAATCCAAAAGTTATACAACGCATGGAGATCTTTGGGATCATACTTATGACGAGTATAGAAAAGAAAATGACGGAATATTTCTCGCATTGAGTTTGGAAATGGGATCTTGGAGCTGGGTAAAAAAGAATCCTCGGCAGATATTCTCGAGTCTAGGGGCGTTTAATCCCATCGCCCCACATCGCACCAAAAGAATTCTAAGGCGGCATCATACCTTATTTGATTTTTTAATAAGGTCTTTGGTTTCTCGCTCCTCTTGGATGATGTGTGATCTCGAGCAACGCAAACTCAATCATGCGAGAGGGATGGAACTTTGGTATGGCTAACTGGATTTTAATTCGTGGTTTGGGAAGACATTCTATTCATTGGGGAGATTTTACTGAAATTTTAAAAAAAGCACTTCCTCATGATCATTTTGAATTTTTAGATATTCGTGGAAATGGAAATCAAGGTGATTCACGAAGCTGCCTTACTATTGCAGAAAATGTAAAAAACCTAAGTGTTAGATCTAAATTTGTAAACCGCGGTGAAAAAGTAAATTTAATTGGAATTTCAATGGGGGGAATGATTGCGCTTGAGTGGGCATACCTAAATCCTTCTGTTGTGAACAGAGTGGTCTGTATAAATTCAAGCGAACGGAGATATTCCTTTCCCTGGCAGAGGTTTCGGCCTCAAGGGCTACGACTATTAAATGAAATATGGCTGGGTAAAAAAAATAGTGTTTATTTAGAAACACAGATCCTTAATCTCACAACTAATCTTATCGGAAACAAAAAATCGCAAGCCGACTATTTTGCAACCTCATCGACTACCTCTCCAGCAAATTTGCTGCGGCAACTATTTGCGGCCTCTAAATTTAAGGCGTCAAAGCCGCCGTGCCGTGTGACTTTTATCTGCAGCAAAAAAGATCGTTTAGTAAATTTTAGATGCACCACAAAACTTGCAGAAGCCTGGGATTCGGAATTTGCGATACACCCTTCTGCCGGGCACGACTTGCCTTTAGACGATCCCTTGTGGATAACCCAAAAACTGATTGAAATTTAATTTAATTTTGCGTACTTTCTGTGTGTGAATAATAAAGAAAATACTATGTATCCTGTCTTGGATCTTGTTGGTCAGATCGCTATATTCAAATGAATATTTTCACCGCAAGCTTTCTGGCTTCCTTTGTAGAGTTTGTCGAGGCACTCACCATTATCTTAGCTGTTGGACTCACTCGCGGGTGGAAAACTTCAATCGCTGGCGGCATTGCCGGAATAGCCGTGCTCGCTATTTTAGTGGCGATCTTTGGCCCATCAATTCAGCTAATTCCAATTCACTGGATGCAACTTGGGGTGGGCTTCATCGTTTTAATATTCGGCGGAAGATGGCTTATCAAAGCTGTGAAAAGATCAGCAGGAATTATTCCATTGCATGACGAAGCGAAAATTTACGATCGCGAAGTAAAATTTCTTTCCCAGCAGAAATCTGCCGCGCGATTTGATGTTGTCGGCTTTCTCACTTCGTTTAAAGCCGTTTTGGTTGAAGGTCTAGAAGTAGTATTTGTGGTTGTGACCACTGGTGGGCTAGGTAGAAACTTAAGTGCCGCAGTAGTCGGCGCTAGTATGGCGTGTGTGATCGTGCTCATGCTTGGATTGATTGCCCACAAACCACTCACCAAAATTCCTGAGAACACTTTTAAATATGCCGTCGGGGTAATGCTCACTGCTTTTGGGATATTCTGGATCGGCGAAGGATTTGGAATTTCTTGGCCGGGGGATGATTTGTTTATTTTAGCTTTTGTGATTGTGATTCTATTAGTTTCTCTGTGCATTTCTCGCGTGATTCGTAAGGGCAATTCAGGCAATTATTTTCGCAGCAGTAGCCGCGCTTCAAATGATAAGCCGCAGTGAACACAAAGAGTCCATTTTCGTCGAAATAATAATCTTCGCCTTCGACAGCTTTAGGCAAATCAGTGGGAATGTTGCTCATTTGCCTGACCACTGTAATATGTATTTAATTGCCTTGATGGAAAGCTTATTGCCAACGTTTTGAGGGGGTTCTTTAATAATTGTTCGCAATTTCAAAACCAATTCCCGAGTTCACAAAGTAAGGATCTGCTTCTATTTTACCATTAATCGCTATCGCACTGAAATTTAAAATCACAAGTGCGGTCTTCATTTTCATAGCTCCAACAATCTCATAACTGTCCGAATTGATCAAGGAATTGACTGGTTTTGAGAGTCTAAAAACGAGCAAGAAAATTCTCAGATTGTCTCGTTTTTATACAACTAGGAAAAAAGGGCAAACTTGGCTTTTAAGAGGCAAAATCTGGTATAGTGGCATTCGCCATCCAACCAAAAGGAATAGTTTTATGAGCTCGTTTTCTGATTTTAAATTACTTAGTTCTCTTCAATCCACCCTTAAAGAGAAAAAGTTTATTACTCCGACAGAGATTCAAGATCGAGCATTGCCATTATTGCTTGGTGGAAAATCAGTGGTTGGTGTGGCTGAAACTGGAAGTGGAAAAACATTGGCCTATGCTCTTCCCATTTTGCACATGTTGAAATCTTTGGAAGATCAGAAAGAAGCTGTGACAATTGGATATCAGCCCCGCGCTGCTGTTATTGTCCCGACTCGAGAACTCGGTGAACAAGTTGCAAAAGTATTCAAACTTTTCACACACACCACGCGTTTACGGGTGCGCTCAGTTCTTGGCGGAACGGCAATGGAAGTCGCAAAAAATAATATTCGAAATCCTTTCGAAGTTTTGGTTGCTACACCCGGTCGCATGGCAAAGCTTCTGGAGCGCGGATTAAAACTCAATGACATTCGCATTTTAGTTTTCGATGAAGCTGATCAAATGTTGGACGAAGGATTTTTGCCTGACGCTCTTAAATTTATTGAAGCTTGTCCTGCCGGAACCCAGATGGCACTTTTCTCAGCAACGGTTTCTCCTGTTGTTCAGGAACTAATGGATAAAATGTTTTCTGGTGCCGAAGTTATTCGAAGCGCTGGCAGTCACAAGGTTGTGCCCAGTCTTGAAACACGCAATCGCATGGTTATTCATGGAAGACGTTTTCCTTTGCTAGAATTAGTTCTCGCGGAAAGAGTGACTGGTGGAACTTTAATTTTTACCAACACTCGCGATCAGTGCGACAAATTGGCAGCAGATTTAAAGCATAAAAATTTGAAATGCACAATTTATCGCGGAGAGATGGACAAGATCGAACGTAGAGCAAATCTAAAAGCATTCCGTGAAGGTACCGTTAAGTATTTAATTTCGACAGATTTGGCTTCCCGCGGATTGGACATTGAAAATGTTGGGCGAGTGATCAATTATCATTTGCCCCAACAGATGGACAATTACATTCATCGCGTCGGGCGAACCGCTCGTGCAGGTCGCAAAGGTGTCGTGATTAATTTTGTCACCGAACGTGACAAACCACTAGTCGACCGACTTGACAGCATCAAATCTTCATCCTCGAGACAATCTCAAAAATAATAAAAATCGGAGTAGCATTGTTTCTGTGAGTCAAAGCTACTCCAATTTGAAATCTCGCAAAAATTTCCCAACCACTTATGCGGCGGGTGAATGGATCAAACGATCATGAGCCTTACGTGGGAGGTAGTAACCATAATAGGCTCCCAATAGGCCGGAAATTCCATGCAACCAAATTTCGTTTCCAAAGAGGGGCCAGTAACCAAAAAAAGTACTTGTCATGGGAATGAGTCCTAAGATTGCACCTGGGATCATAACCCACGCGACTAGCTTGGAGAAAGTGATAGAGGCAGGAAGGCTTCTGTCTTTTGCTCTCGATGCCATAATCCCGACAAGTCCGAATGAGATCAAAGCAAGTTTGTTAATAATATTCATGGCAAATAAACCCAGAAATAAACCATAGCTTGAATCTAGCTTCATAGCAGGCAAGTAACTGTATGGATCATAGGAGAGGTCCGAAACGAATGACAAAACTCCCAAAGTTAAAAACACTATTCCGGCAATCAGGGCGAATTTTCTAGGATGCATAATACTACTCCTTCTAGGTTAGTTAATCTTTACGGCGCCTATATTGGCTCCCTTATTTTAAAATTGTAATAAAGCAAGTCTTACGCCAATAGTTTCATCTAAATACGGAGAAGTTTTTCCGCGTTCAGGCGAGACAGCTTTTCTTTATCTGAAAAACTAACTGGGCCTGATTTCAGAAAGTTTACTTCCTCGATAATATCGGCAAAGAGATTGTCAACAGCACGCAACTTAGTTCCGAGTTTTCAAACATGCCGCCGGTAGTAGTAAAAATATTGTCATGAAAATATTCTTTGTCTTGGATTCTTATATGCCTCTTTTGATTCGTTTCAGTTGAAATGGAATGAGTCTTTCTATCATTTTTGGTTTCCTTTCTAGCTCTTCGTGTTATTAAAATACCTCGCTTTTGCAAGATGCTGTCCAGTAGAACGTGTGGATTTTACGAACGCTTAAAGGAGATTATTATGAATATGGGTCACTCAAAATTAGAAGTTCGACGGTTGATCAAACGTATGCCGGAAAAAGTTTTTAAAACTTGGATTGATGCAAGTTTGATGAAACATTGGTTTAGCCCTCAGGATATGCATCCGTCTAAAGTTGAAACTGACGCTCGTGTGGGTGGAAAATATTCGATATCTATGACTGGAAATGGCGAGACACATACCGCCGTTGGAATTTACAAAGAAGTTTTGCCGTTTCAAAAATTAGTTTTCACTCACGGTTGGGATATCGCAGAAAAAGCTACCAGCATAGTTACAGTTAAACTTATCAATGCCGAAGGACGCACAGAAGTGATTCTCACTCATGAGGGCTTGACCGCAGAAAATTTTGAAAGCCATCGTGAAGGATGGGAGAGCACAATGGACAATTTGTCGAATTTTCTAGCTCGAGGGTAAAGCAAAGGGTAGGGTTTCACATATGAAAAATGAAACGACAGACACAGGTACACATTTTCGTCTTTATGGCGTTGCCACTTATGATCGCAGCGCCAAGGTTCGTTGGTTGATGAGTGAGTTGGGAATCAAATTTGAAACTCAATGGATCGATCGGGAAACTAACGGATTTGAAGATCCGAAATTTTTAAAATTAAATCCTATGGGACGTGTGCCGGTTCTTGAGTTTGGTGATCAAGGAATTGCCGAATCCGGTGCGATTTGTTCTTATCTCGCAGATTTACATTTAGATAAGGGAATGGCCCCCAAATTAGATTCTCCGGAACGCGCAAAGTACCAGCAGTGGATGTATTTCTCATGTGCCACATTAGATGCGATTCAAACTCGCGTGATGGTGATCGAAGACATTCCTGCGAGTCCTGTGCACGAAGAAAAACTCAAAGCTTTGCAATCTGATTTGAATGATGCGCTTACTGCCTTAGACGAAGTCTTAATGAATGCATCTTACTTGGTGGCAAATAAATTTGGTGCTGCTGACATTTGCGTGGGTTATCACCTTTATTGGTTGACCCTTTGGCCTGAGTTGGATCTCGTTCTTAAAGATTTTCCTCGAGTCATTGATTATGTCAGTCGCTTGAAAAATAATCCTAAGGCTACCAAATTAGAAGTTTTCAACTACCCTTCATAAGGAGCAGAAAATGAATATCACTGGAAATAGCATTTTGATCACTGGCGGCGCAGGCGGTATTGGGCTGGAACTGGTCAAACAGCTATCAAGTCGCAGCAATAAAATAATAATCACGGGTCGAGATCTCGCAAAACTTGAGACAGCGAAAGCGCTTTACCCCAATATTCACATCATCCAAAGTGATGTGAGTAAATCAAGTGAAATCAATTTGTTGTTTGACCAGGTGACTAAAGAATTTCCTGAGGTAAACATTCTCATCAATAACGCCGGCATCATGCGTGATATCAATATGAATGACGGTGATGCAGATCTAGAGGACATCACTCGTGAAATCGACACCAATCTCAAAGGTCCTATTCGCATGGTGAAAAAGTTTTTAACTCATCTAAAATCAAAACCTATGGCTGCCATTGTAAATGTGAGTTCTGGATTGGCATTCACACCACTTCCAAATTTTCCC
Organism: Oligoflexia bacterium; assembly: GCA_043732305.1. Lineage (GTDB taxonomy): Bacteria > Bdellovibrionota > Bdellovibrionia > JABDDW01 > JABDDW01 > JAYTHU01. The sequence goes on along the minus strand of JAYTHU010000192.1, from coordinate 2,050 downwards.
GTTTACTGTGCAACCAAAGCAGGATTGCATTCTTTTACACTCTCTTTGCGGGTGCAATTGAAGAACACCAATGTCAAAGTTTTTGAATTGGCTCCTCCTGCGACTGACACTGAACTTCTCGGCGACTGGAAGCCAGAAGATATGAAGGGTGTTTCAATCATGAAAGTTGAAGACATGGTTGCCGCAGCAGTGAGAGGGATGGAATCTGATCGTTATGAGATTCGTCCTGGGCAAAGCAATCAACTTAGACTTATGAGTCGAGTTGCTCCAGGTTTTATTTTAAAACAAATGAGTGCTCAAATGGAGCGCCTGCTAAATAAGAGCTAAGTTTTTAAAGTTTAGCTTCTTCCATACTGTTTTGGCCTGTCTATTGTTACGCCGAGTATTTTTGCGGCGTGAGCAGGCCAGTAGGGATCTCTCAAAAATTCTCGCGCCATGAATATGGCATCAGCCTGTCCTTCAATTAAAATCGATTCAGCCTGTTGAGGTTCGGTGATCATTCCAACCGCTGCTGTTAGAATTTCCGATTCACGTTTTATAGTATCTGCAAACTTCACTTGATAGCTAGGGCCAACCGGAATATCAGCTTTGGCTAAGGTTCCTCCAGTCGAGCAATCGATGAGATCAACACCGAGTTTTTTCAATTCCTTACAAAGTATTACTGACTGAACGAGGTCCCAAGATTCTGAAGTGCCGGCCCAATCAGTAGCGGATATGCGGACAAAAAGCGGAAGTTCTTGTGGCCAAACTTTTCTAACCGCTTTTGCTACTTCCAATGGAAACCGCATGCGATTTTCTAAACTTCCACCGTATTCATCTTTGCGATGATTAGAAATTGGCGAAAGAAATTCATGCATCAAATAGCCGTGAGCCATATGAAGTTCAATAACTTGGAACCCTGCTTTGAACGCACGGGTTGCCGCTTTTTCGAAATCAGCGATCGCTTTAGTGATATCTTCTCTGGTCATCTCACGAGGTTTTACAGCGCCAACATCAAATGGAATTGGGCTTGGTGCGAAAGTTTCCCAGCCTCGTTCTGACACCTCGAGAACTTTGTGTGCTTCCCATGGAACGCTCGTTGAACCTTTTCTCCCTGCGTGGGCCAATTGCATTCCTGCGACTGATCCTTGAAGTTTCACAAAGTCAGTGATTTTTTTAAAACTAGGAATGTGAGAATCCTCCCAGATTCCACTGTCATCGGGAGAAATTCTGCCTTCAGGAGAAACAGCCGTGGCCTCTACCATCACAAGACCCGCTCCTCCTGCTGCTCGACTTCCCAAATGTACAAAATGCCAGTCCGTAGGGTGGCCATCTTTGCTTGAATATTGGCACATGGGAGAAACCCAGATTCTGTTTTTAAATTCGATTGATTTAATTTTTAGCGGTGTGAATAGTTTTTTTGATTGAGTCATTGAGGCACAGTAAAACATTCTATGGAAAAATTAAAGATACTTTTGTTTGGTGCGAGGGGAATGGTAGGACAAGGAATTCTTCGAGAATGCCTTTTGGACGCAGATGTGAATGAGGTAAAAGCGGTCGGTAGAAGTCGCCTTAGGGTTGATGGTCTAAAGCTCAAGCTCACGCGCTTGTGCGCGATGACCTTAGCCAACTAGTCTTTCCTCTAGTTTCATTGTTGCGCGTACTTTTGCTTTTGAAAAAATCTTTCCAGGTTTTAGAATTAAATTTCACATTTAATTTAATGGAGAGATCATGAACATGAAATACTTGGTTTTAATTATTTTATCCACGGCACTACTTATTGTATCGATGCTAGAGGGCTAACCAAACTCCATTTTAAATTTTCCAACGTTGAATTCACCATATCGATGTTTTTTTGTGTGATCGAAATATTGTACACGGCAGCTTCGACAAGTTTCATTTCTTCTTCAAATCCCGCACCCAATAACTCTAAATTTGGATTGTGACCACCCTGAGATAAAATCAACATTTGTTTTTTCCCGCGTGCCACATTTTGAAAATGAGCCAAAGCCCCACCAACTTCTGTGGCTGAATCATTTTCACCTTGGAAGTAAGTCACCGGCACGTTCAG
>JAYTHU010000191.1:0-9675 GCA_043732305.1 Oligoflexia bacterium | reverse complement strand
CGAAAAAATGTCAGAGAAATATTCTCTCTCTAATGGCGACACACTCTGGGATATTTCAGAGAAATTTTTCGGCAATGGTTTTTATTGGCCAAAGGTATGGCAGCTCAATGACAAAATTACTAATCCGCATTTTGTCTACTCCGGGGGGATACTTAATTTTACTCCCGGCTCTGACGTTTCTCCTCCTGCCTTAGGTTTAGCAGGTGCAGAGTTAGGAAAGGAAGATCCTGCCAATGTCGACGATGACGTCGAAGATACAGAAGAATTCGAAGTGAGAAATCAAGATAAGCCTGATGAATTAGTCAAAGGCACCATTGTAATTCCCAAAGGAAGACATCAAGGACCAATACTTTCTCACATTCCTCCCAGTTTCTTTCAATGGAAAGGGATGTTCGGTAATTTTGATGACAACGGATTTGCTATCGAAACATCAAAAGCTGGAATGAAGAAAATGAATATTGAGAGTTATGTGCCCTCAATTTTAGTTGATAGTTCTTGGGATAATGCCGGATATATTTCTGAAATGGAAGGGATGGCAACGGTCGCTTCCAATTATCAAAAAGTTTTTATAAAGCTTGGGCAAACGGCTAGTCCTGGTGATGTTTTCACCGTGTATAGCGAAGGTAAAAAAGTGGAAGACCCAGGCACTGGTGTGGAAAGGGGACATATTGTTTTGCTGAAGGGAACGGTCACGGTTAAAGAAGCCATGAACATTCCGCACACTTATTCAGCAATGGTCTCTCATGCCATTGGTGCCCTTTTGGTTAACGATCTTTTAGTTCCTGGCGACGCATTAATCAAAGTGAGTTACGAGGCAAACGGTCCGGCAAGCAATGTGAGTGCCCGCGTTTTGGCCGTCTCCGCCAGTGACACTATGTTTGATTCAGAAAGCTATTTATTCGGACTCCATCAGACCATTTATTTGGACAGAGGACAGAAAGATGGAATGCAGGTCGGATCCATACTTCCAATCTACAAAAATTTTAATGTGAGAAATCCAGATTCTAAATTGACAACAGATTCAGATATCACAGCAAAAGCAAAGATTGTTCACGTTGAAGAAGGACTTTCGACCGCAGTTATTATCAGGTCTCGTGAAGCTGTTATGCCCGGCGATGAAACCGGAATAGTTCCGGATACCGGACAAAACCAGACGCCGGCTGAGCCAGCAGCGACGCAGAATAATCCTGAGGGTTGATCGAAAATTGCATTCTATGTAAGGAATGAATAACGAAGCACTATGGTTCTCGAATCGCTGCCGGTTTTTTGATGTTGATTCTGCTTGCAGATACTCTCAGGCTTTTTCCAATCAAGCCATTACCACTTTAGGATTGCAAATGATCGATTGTGATCAAGCCGCACGTTGGTTTGATCGACATGAAGATGAGTGGCGAAAGTTTTTAATCGAACTTCCTCTTGAAATAGAAAAGCTAAGGAGATCGGGAGGCGATATTTTATTTTGGAATGATCCCCGCTACCCATTAAATTTAAAAAATATTTTCTGTCCTGCCGCCGTGCTTTTTTACATTGGAGATGTGAGTCTACTCAATGATTCCGGGATTGCAGTTGTGGGGGCAAGGGTTGCCACCTCCTTGGGTTTAGAATGGGTTCGAAGACACGTCCCTGACTTTGTGGCGGAAAAATTTGTAATCATCAGCGGTGGGGCCAGAGGCGTCGACGCCGAAGCACACGAAGCCACAATCAATGCTTCTGGCAAGACCATAGCATTTTTGCCCGGCGGAGTTCTCAATCCCTATCCTTCGAGCAATCAGTATATATTTGAAAAAGCAATCAAGAGCGGTGGGCTCTTAGTGTCCGAATTTATTTCGACCGATATCGTCAGGCGGGAAAACTTTCATCAACGCAATCGACTCATCGCTGGTCTCGCCGATGTGGTTTTAATTGTGGAGGCAAAACTTAAAAGTGGGACGATCATGACTGCACATAAAGCCAGAGATGAGAACAAAGATGTTTTTATCGTGCCCGGCCATCCCCTCATTGAAAACTATGCTGGAAGTCTTTCGCTCATCGTTGATGGCGCGCAGATTGCCATCTCCGCTGCGGAGCCGCTAGCTCAGTTGAAAAGAAATGTTTTGAAAAAGATCGCGCTCTCTCCTAACCTAGTTATATGAAAAAGAATCTCGTCATTGTTGAGTCTCCTGCCAAAGCCAAGACCATAGGCAAGTACCTGGGACGTGATTATAAAGTCATGGCGAGTGTCGGACACGTCCGTGATCTTCCCGCTAAGAAAATTGGCGTGGATGTTAAAAAGAAGTTCAAACCCACCTATGAAATTCTAAAGGGCAAAGAAAAAGTTATCGCCGAAATTATTGCAGCGGGTAAGGCAGCCGAAAAAATCTTCCTCGCACCTGATCCTGATCGTGAAGGCGAGGCCATTGCATGGCATCTTGCCCAGGAATTAAAATCGGAAAAGAAAAAAATCAAACGGGTGCTTTTTAACGAAATCACCAAAAAAGCTATTCAAGAAGCGCTTAAGAATCCCATGGAGATCAATCAGCATAAATTTGAAAGCCAGCAAGCGCGGCGAATATTAGATCGCCTTGTTGGATATCAAATTTCCCCTGTCCTCTGGGATAAAGTACGGCGTGGTCTCAGTGCAGGACGCGTGCAATCTGTGGCTTTAAAATTAGTTGTAGTCCGGGAGCGTGAGATCGCAGCTTTTCAGCCAGTAGAATATTGGAGCGTCCAAGCTTTACTAGATTCTGATGGCGAAGAATTTTGGGCGAAGGTCGCAAAGAAAAATGACAAGAAATTAGAAATTCACACCAAGCAAGAGTCAGATCAAATTGTTAGCGACCTGAAGATTTCGGAATTTAAAATCACGAGTGTTGAAACGAGTGAGCGTAAACGAAATCCTTTTCCTCCCTTTATAACATCACGTTTGCAGCAAGATTCATCCAGACGTTTGCGTTTTGGCGCAAAAAAAACGATGATGATCGCGCAAAAACTATATGAGGGTATAGATCTTGGAGATCTAGGAACGATGGGTCTCATCACCTACATGAGAACCGATTCCACTCGTGTTTCAAATGATTCACTCACCGAAGTTCGCAAACACATCGCGGAGAATTATGGAAAGAATTATCTTCCCAAAGATCCTATTCATTACAAGTCAAAAAAGTCGGCACAAGACGCTCACGAGGCCATTCGCCCCACAAATATGAAATGTTCGCCAAAAGCGGTGAAGGAATTTTTAACGCCCGAGCAATACAAACTTTACGTTCTTATATGGAATCGCTTTGTCGCCTCTCAAATGGTCTCTGCAGTTTATGATCAGACTTCGGTTCAGATCAAAAATGGCGTCTATGAACTCCGAGCATCAGGCAATGTTCTCAAATTCGACGGGTTCACTGCAGTCTATGAAGAATCAAAAGACGAAGATGTCGTAGCTGACGACGACTTAAACTCCAACGCCGAGAAAGCTCGTTTGCCACCGCTGAAAAATGGGGCTGTTTTAAAACTTCAGGAAATCGAACCAGAACAACATTTTACTCAGCCTCCGTCAAGATACACGGACGCCAGTCTTATAAAAGACCTTGAGGAAAAAGGAATTGGCCGACCTTCTACTTACGCTTCCATACTGAGCACGATAGTTGATAAAAAATATGCGGACAAAGATCAGACCGGAAGATTTTCTCCAACTCACCTTGGAAATGTTGTTACCGAACTTCTACAAGATAATTTTGAACGAGTCATGGATGTCGCATTCACCGCTCAAATGGAAGATCAATTGGACTCGATTGAAGAAGGTGAAAAAAGTTGGGTAGAGATTCTCACGGATTTCTATGGTCCTTTTAAAATAGCTCTAGATTTAGCCAAAGATAAAATGCGCAACGTGAAAGCGGAGACTCATCCCACAGATATCAAATGTGCTAAATGCACCGATGGTATAATGATGATCAAGTGGGGGCGTAATGGAGAGTTTCTTGCTTGTTCAAATTATCCAACGTGCAAAGGTACTGGTGAGTTTGAGAAAGCTCAGGACGGAACCATCACACTTCGTAAGGTTGAAACCACAGATGAGAAATGTGAAAAGTGTGGAAAGCCTATGATTGTAAAGTTTGGGCGTTTTGGAAAGTTTCTCGCTTGCTCTGGTTATCCCGAATGCAAAACTACCAAAGCCCTTTCCATAGGAATAAAATGTCCAAAATGTGCCGAGGGTGACGTGGCTTCGCGGATGTCTCGCAAAGGCAAAGATTTTTACGGCTGCAATAAATACCCAAAATGTGATTTTGTTTCTTGGGACAAACCTATTCTGAAACCATGTCCGGATTGCAAAAGTCCTTACATGTCAGAGAAATATTCCAAAAAAACCAGCAAATCAATTGCTTGCTCAAATAAAGAATGTGGCTACAAAGAAGTCATCGAAGAGTCTATTGCTTCAACTGAGTAAGATTGAACAGGCGCAAAATAAGTCGTAGATTACCAAAGACAGTCTAAGAGCGGTTGTTGTATTGCTTCTCGTAATATTCCAAATAGCTACCGTCTTGAACGCGGCTTAGCCATTCGTCATTCGAGAGATACCATTGTACGGTGTCACTCAAGCCCTGATCAAAACTGATTTGCGGCTTCCACCCTAATTTATTTTTAATTTTACTGCTGTCAATGGCATAGCGGCGGTCATGTCCCGGTCGATCTTTCACGTAAGTGATAAGTGATTCGGGTTTATCGAGCGAAGCTAGAATTTTTTTGACGATCTTTATATTTTCCCACTCGTTATCCGATCCAATATTATAAACTTCACCGGCAGACCCTTTTTCAAACACAGCCCAAACTCCGGCGCAGTGATCGTTCACGTGAATCCAATCACGGACGTTCAAGCCATCGCCATAAACAGGAAGATGTTTGTCGTTTCGTGCGTTTGAAATCATCAAAGGAATTAGTTTTTCGGGAAATTGCCCGGGACCATAGTTATTGCTACAACGAGTTATCAGAATATCCATTTTGTAGGTGTGAAAGTAGGAGCGGCACAATAAATCTGCCGCCGCTTTACTTGCAGAGTAAGGGCTATTTGGCGCAAGCGGAGTGTCTTCCGTGAACTGTCCGGTTTTTCCTAAGGTTCCGTAAACTTCGTCAGTAGAAACTTGTAAAAATCTTTTTATTTTAAGTTTGCGTGCGACTTCGAGCAATCGATGAGTTCCCACCACATTGGATTGAATAAACGCTTCCGGCCCAGTGATACTTCTATCCACATGGCTTTCCGCTGCAAAGTGGATGATCCCGTCACAATCTTTGGCCAAGGATTCGACCAAGGCAGAATCTAAAATGTCGCCTTTCACAAATTTGTGTCGTGAGTTGGATTTTATTTCCGTTAAATTCTCTAAATTTCCCGCATAAGTGAGAAGATCAAGATTTATAATTTCGAGGGCTGGATGTGTCGCAAGTGTCTGTTTAACAAAGTGACTACCAATAAATCCGGCGCCGCCGGTGACCAATATTTTCATGAACTGGAACATAGTGCTTTTGGGGAGGTTTGTGAAGACTTAATAAAGATGATCCAGAGAATTTGACTTTGCTGAGCAATCAGCACCAGACTTAGCCTATGACTAAACAGCTGATTCTAATTGCCGAAGATGAACGCGATATTCAAGAACTCGTGGACTACAACCTGCGCCAAGAAGGTTTTGATACCTGTCTGATTTCTCAGGGCGATCAAGTTTTTGAAGCGGTCAAGAAAAGAAAACCTGATCTCGTGCTTCTCGATCTCATGATGCCGGGTGAAAATGGCCTCGATATCTGTAAAAAAATACGAAATTTCGAGGGAACAAAAAACATTCCTGTGATCATGCTCACCGCTAAAAGTTCTGAAACAGATAAAGTTGTCGGTTTGGAGCTTGGCGCGGACGATTATGTCACAAAACCTTTTTCGACAAAGGAATTGGTCGCACGTGTAAAAGCCACTTTAAGACGAACCAGGTTAACTGTTGCTCCTAAACAGCTACTGCAAAAAGGCGATTTAACCATCGATCTGCAGAGCTATCGCGTTCAGGTTGGGGCAGAGGAAGTTAATCTCACTTTGACCGAATATAAATTACTTAAAGAACTTATGGAAAACAGTGGGCGGGTACTCACCAGAAACGAACTTGTCACAGAAGTTATCGGTGCTGATGTGAGCGTGACCGATAGAACCATTGACGTGCATTTGGCTTCGTTAAGAAAAAAAATCGGCGCGAATTCTGATCACATCGAAACCGTACGTGGGGTTGGATACCGATTTAAAGAATGACTAAACGTTGGGTGAACATTGTTTTCATTCTACTCCTCTCTCATTTTCTCATTTTTGTTCTCGTTCTGTTTTTCTGGCCTTATAAAGTCTTGATGCTGTTTGTGATATTTTCCATGGTGTTTTCTGTGGGATGGCTTGCGCTTAAAATGTATGCCCGAATGACTTCGCCCTACGAATTGGCCACAATGTTTGTCGAAGATTTGAGAAGACAAAAAATTGGTCCGCCCATTGGAAACGTAGAAGAACCCGATGCAAATCACCTTATGACCGCTCTCAATGAACTGGCGCAAGATATAAAAAATAAGCAAGGGACTATTAAAAAATTAGAAAATATGCGAATTGAATTTGTAGCTAACGTCAGCCACGAACTCAAAACTCCTCTGACTTCTATTCGTGGCTACACAGAAACTTTGCTTGGCGGAGCTTTTAAAGATCCTGTGGCCTGCCAACAATTTCTTAAGCGCATCGATCAAAACAGTGAAAAACTCGCAGCCTTGATTTCGGATCTTTTAGATCTTTCCCATTTGGAAACTTTTCCTGATGAAATTTATTGGTCATCATATTCTTCTCAATTGATTGCGGAGAAGTTGGAGGCGGTATTTTTCCCTACACTCACCCAGACCAAGCAAAAAATGTTTATTCAGTTTCAAGACGGACAAATCGAAGGCGATCGAAAGAAGATGGAACAAGTCTTTTTAAATCTCATCGACAACGCCATTAGGTATACTCCCGCAGGAACAAAAATCGAATTGCGTGAACGTCGCGAAGGCGCCAATTTCATTTTTGAGATCATTGATAACGGACCTGGAATTCCAGAAGAACATATTTCGCGGATATTCGAGAGGTTCTATCGGGTGGATCCAGCCCGCAGTCGAGAGACAGGTGGCACCGGTTTAGGTTTAAGCATCGTGAAGCACATTGTCATTGCTCATGGCGGGACGATTCAGGTGGCAAGCCAGGTTGGAGTGGGAACAAAATTTACAATAACCATTGGTTCTCGTCTTCTTTAACAAATCTTAATTTTAAATGCGGTGCTCTCTCATCTAATACTGTACGTGCGTAAAACAGTTTTGTTACAAAAACACGCCAACTGCGTGAAGGAGCAACATGAAAATGCTTTTAGCTTTAGGTTTTATTCTGTTCACAACGGTAAGCCAAAATTCTTTCGCTGCGAAGTCAAGCGGCCAAATTCAAGTCAAGGGTTCAGACACGGAAGTAAACGTGGTGCAACTTTTAGCTGAAAAGTACATGGCCAAAAATAAAACGGTGAGCATCAGTGTCACTGGTGGTGGAAGCGGAACGGGGATCGCAGCGCTTTTCAATAAAACCGCGGATCTCGCGAATTCAAGTCGCGCCATGAAAGAAGAAGAACTCACTCAAGCCAAAGCATCCAACATGGATGCAAGACGAATTGTATTTGCAACTGATGCACTCTCCGTGATCGTGAATAAAGAAAATCCATTGAAACAACTTTCAGTTGATCAAATTTCAAAACTTTTCACCGGCGAAATTAAAAATTGGAAAGAAATTGGTGGCCAAGACGTGACGGTTTCCCTCTACGGGAGACAAAGCAATTCTGGCACTTTCAGTTTTTTCAGAGAATTTGTGGTGAAAGCTGATTACAGTCCAGATATGAAAGGCCTCAACGGAAACAGTCAGATCACCGAAGCTGTCAAGACAGACAAAGGTGGGGTGGGGTATGTTGGTGTGGCTTATGCCGTTGATCCCAAAACATCAAACCCTGTTGCGGGAATAAAAGTTCTTTCCGTTGCGATGACTGGAAGCACAAAATTTGTTAGTCCATTAGACGAGAAAAATGTGAAGTCAGGAAAATATCCAGTGGCTCGTCCTTTATACCAATATTTTGTCGCTGCCGCGGGGAAGAGTTCGGCACTGACGGATTTCTTGAAATACGAATTGAGCCCAGAAGGTCAGAAGATCATTCACGGCGAAGGATTTTACGAGATCAAAGCTGAGTGGAAAACAGAAAATGTTAAAATTATGAGCGCTCTTGGCAAAAATTAAAGAAAAGCTTATTCGATTATTTTTTGTTTTTTGCGGATCAGTGGCCGTCATAGTTTTGCTTGCGATTTTTTTCTTGCTTGTGAAGGAAGGTTTTCCGGCAATTCAAAGCGTCGGGCTCTACAGTAAAAATGGAAGTGGATTCTTCGCTCACGTTTTGTGGCGCCCCGATGCTTTCGGAAAAGCCACCTACGGCCTTTGGCCCGCCATTGAAGGAACTTTTCTCACCACCGCCATTGCTATGTTGATATCAGTTCCTCTTGGAGTGGGAACTGCCGTTTACTTGGCTTACCTTGCGGGACCTCGAACTCGTGAAATTTTAAAGCCAGTTTTTGAATTGCTCGCCAGTATCCCTAGTGTTGTTGTTGGATTTTTGGGCATTGTGGCTACAGGACCGTTGCTTGCGCGGATCACCGGAAAGAGCAATGGACTTAATGCTCTCAATGGCGGGTTACTCTTATGCATCATGAGTCTCCCCACAATTATTTCAGTGAGTGAAGACGCTCTGCAAGCTTTGCCGCGTGATTTTTGGCGCGGCAGTTTAGCTCTCGGAGCAACCAGATTCAGAACTGTGATGAAGGTCATGGTGCCTGCTGCAAAATCTGGAATTTTTGCGGCAGTCATGTTGGGAATGGGACGAGCCGTTGGAGAAACCATGACCGTGCTCATGGCTACTGGTAACGCAGGAAATTTTCCCAATGGACTTTTGTCTTCCGTAAAAACTTTGACTGCAACCGTGGCGAGCGAACTTGGTGAAGTTCCTTTTGGCAGTGAGCACTATCATGCGTTATTTGTCGTGGGAGCAACGCTTTTTGTAATCACGTTTGCGATCAATCTTGCTGGTGAAATGGTTTTGGGAATTAAGAAATGAAAAAATACCCTTATCGATTCACTGGTGGAATTTCTCGAGCGCAACTCAAAGACGAAGCTCTTGTTTCTATCTTTCGATTGTGTGCTTTTTCAGTTTTAGTAGTGGTGGTTTTGTTGCTCGGTCATTTGGTGAAAAATGGTTGGGGACTTCTCTCGTGGAATTTTATCACCCAGGCTCCTTCGGAAGGTATGACTGAAGGTGGGATTTTTCCTGCTTTAGTAGGAACGGCGCTCGTGACTTTTATCACGGCACTGGTTGCTCTCCCGCTCGGGGTCGGAGCGGCGATTTTTCTCACCGAGTATGCAAAAGACGGGTGGCTCACCCGGCTTATTCGGCTTTCAATACGAAATCTTTCGGGAGTTCCGAGTGTGGTTTATGGACTTTTCGGATTAGCACTTTTTGTAAAACTCATGCAATTTAAACCAGGACTGCTTACTGCTGGTTTGACTTTAGGTTTACTGATACTTCCTTGGGCTATCACGACGGCAGAGCAAGCTATAAAATCTGTGCCGCCAAGTTATCAAGAAGGCGCTCT
>JAYTHU010000190.1:0-25876 GCA_043732305.1 Oligoflexia bacterium | reverse complement strand
CGGGACAGACTTTGGTCAAGAACTTCGACAAATTCTACTCCGCACCACCGGAACGCCACCCTGCCCGGAAGCCGAACTTCTTATTTATGAAGCCGATCGTGCGCATCACGTCAAAACCAAGATCAAACCGCTATTAGAGCGAGGAGTTTGGGTTCTGAGCGATCGCTTTAGTGACTCCAGCATTGCATTTCAAGGGGCCGGCCGCAAGATTTCCAAAGATGATGTCCGATGGCTAAATAAATTTGCCACGCAAAATTTAAAACCAGATTTGACCGTGCTCGTTGATTGTTCTGTCGAGACAGGGCTTTCTCGCAGCAAATCGCGCGGTGAAACCGATCGATTTGAGAATGAAAAAAAGAAGTTTCATAAAACAGTCCGAGATGAATTTTTGGCGTTAGCCAAGGAAGAAGCTCCCCGTTTTTTAGTTTTAAGTTCAGAAAACAAAAAACCTTCCGAGCTTTTAGAAGAGTTATTGATTGAGTTAAAAAAGCGAAAACTTTTATGAGCGAAACAGAAGTCCGTTCAGCTTCACCAGTTTTATTTGATCAAATCATCGGCCATGAAACTCAAGTGCGAGTATTAAAAACAGCACAACTTGGCCAAGCCTATCTTTTCAGCGGTCCATCTGGAGTAGGAAAAAAACTTATAGCACTTGCAACTGCTCAAAGAATTTTATGTGAGCATCAAGAGCAAGGGCCGTGCGGAAAATGTCCTTCTTGCGCTCAAGTAAAAAACTTCGCCCATCCAGATATGATGATTGTTCGAACACCAGAAGCTGTTCTCAAAATCGATATGATCAGACATATTCAAAATTTTATAAATTTAAGATCCTTCAAAAATAATGGCAAAGTTGTCATCATTGATGACGCGCAAAAAATGAACGTGCAAGCCGCAAACGCGCTCCTGAAATCTTTGGAAGAACCACCCGATGGCTGTCATTTTATTCTCGTTTCAAGTTCTCGAGGAGCTATTCTCCCCACCATTCAATCACGTTGTCAGAAAATTAATTTCGGAGGGCTTTCAGATACTGAAATTAAGCAAATCATGCCGGATGCTCCGTTCTGGGCTATTCCACTCTGTCAAGGTCGATTGGATTTGCTCAGTCAATGGCTAGATGAAGGAAAAAAGAATTTACGCTTTGAACTTTTGTCGGTTTTTAAAAATGTCCCTCATGCCCCCACGTTTGAAGGCTTTGAAAAGATGGGGCCAATCACTGATGACCGTGACACCGCTCTTTTTGCAGTGCAATTGTGGCAACATTGGCTGAGACAACTGCTGGGAATAAAACTTGGTGTTTCCGCTCAAGGAAGTGACGATGAGATTGGAACGTTTGAAGATCTCGCGACTCACTACTCCTCTGATGCGCTCATTGATTTGGGACAAAAAATTCTCGTTTTAGAACGCGACCTCAGCATGAATGTGAATAGAAAATTAGCTTTCGAAAATTTTTGGATCAATATGAAAAACGCTCTGACTGAAAACTCTCAGCCAAGCAAGGAACTGAATTAAATGAAAAACTTCTATGTCACAACGCCAATTTATTATGTGAATGATGTCCCCCATTTGGGAACAGCTTATTGCACCATCGCCGCCGATGTTCTCGCCCGCTACTCTCGTGTTAAAGGGAAGAACGTGCATTTTCTTACTGGCACGGATGAACACGGTGAGAAAATTCAAGAAGCAGCTGCAAAAAAAGGAATCGCTCCACAAGAATTCACGGACAGTGTGTCCGAAAAGTTTCGCACCACTTGGGATCAAATGAACATCTCCTATGATGACTTCATTCGCACGACAGAGGATCGCCATAAAAAAGTGGTCGACCACTATCTAACCAAAGCTATGGAATCCGGAGATATCTACTTAGGTGAATATGAAGGTTGGTACTGCGTTTCTGATGAAACTTTCTTCACTGAGAGTCAGTTGGTTAACGGAAAAAGTCCGACTGGAAAAGAAGTCAAAAAAATTAAAGAAGAGAATTATTTCTTTAAACTTTCTAAATTTGTCGCTGCTTTGAAAAAGCACATTCATGACAACCCTGATTTTATTTTGCCCGAAACTAAACGCAATGAAGTTTTGAGTTTCTTAGAAGAAGACATCAGAGACATCAGCATCAGCCGTACTACGTTCAGCTGGGGAATCCCATTTCCCAAACAAAGCGACTCAGCAATGAAAGCGGCGGGTCAAACATTGATTCCATCGGCTCATAAAAAACACGTGGTATACGTTTGGTTTGACGCTCTTTTGAATTACGTTTCAGCACTCGATCCTTTGCATACCTCTGAAAAAAACAATCTGTTCAAAACATTTTGGGGAACTGAAACTGCACCTAAAGCTATTCATTTAGTCGGAAAAGATATTTTGCGCTTTCATGCTGTGTACTGGCCCTGCTTTCTCATGAGCGTCGGACTTCCATTGCCAAAGCGAATATTTGCTCACGGCTGGTGGACTATTGAAGGTGAAAAAATGAGCAAGAGCTTAGGCAATACCATCGAGCCCCTCGCATTTACGGCCGAGTATGGAGCAGATAGCTTCAGGCTTTTTCTGTTTCGAGAATTTCCAATGGGACAAGATGGTGATTTCTCTTTGAAGAATTTCAAAGAGCGCGTGAACGCCGATCTTGCTAACAACCTGGGAAATTTAGTGAGCCGAAGTCTAAACCTCGTCACCAAAAACCTGGGTGCAGAAATTTTCGATGATGCTTCTCTAAAGCTTATTGGCGGAGGAAGTGCCGCAGCGGAGGCGGAGGCTTTAAAAGATGAACTTCTGGGCCAAATCAAAACGGCCTTTGCAGATGTGGCAAGTATCACCGATGAGCATTACGAAAAATTTGACTACTCAAAAATTTTAAACAAAGTATTTGCAGCTCTTTCACTCACAAATAAATTTGTTGAAGAACGAGCTCCTTGGGCTTTAGCAAAAGATCCTGCTAAACTCGATCAGCTTAAAACTGTTCTTACGGTTGCGGCCGAAAGTGTCAGGCTTGCAGCGATTGTGCTTTGGCCGTTCATACCGACAACTTCTGAAGAAATTTTGCGACGCCTCGGACAAGAAAAATTACTTGCCGCTTTTAGAAACCTTCCCGAAGGTTCCGAGACTATTTCTGCCGCTCAAAACTGGGGCGCAGGCCAACACGGCAAAGTAGACATGGGGACTCCCCTTTTCATGAGACTTCAGTAATGTGGCCGGAAGGAACTGACCTATGTGGCCCGAGAGGGACGACCTAAATGTGGATTGACGTGCACACGCATCTTGAGATGCTTGAAAAAAACGCAACCGATGTTTTGGCAGCTGCAAAACTTCAAAATGTAAACCGTATGATCACAATCGGTTGTCATCCGGATGATTTCGATAAAGTTTGTTCTATCGCAGAGCAGAACTCGCCTTTTGTAATGGCCACAGTTGGCGTGCATCCTCATGAGGCAAAATTCTACACGCAGGCCATCGAAGATAAAATGCGTGCACTTTCAGAAAAGCCATTCATTGTGGGTTTGGGTGAAATGGGTCTCGATTATTATTATGACCATTCGGACCGTGCCGTGCAGAGAGCTATATTTCACAAACAAATGCAGCTGGCCGCAGATCTTGATCTGCCCGTGCAAATTCATACTCGTGATGCGGAAGACGACACGATCGAAGAATTAAAAAAATGGAGTGGCAAAGTTCGCGGGATGCTTCACTGTTTTTCTGGAACGCAGAAACTTGCCGATGCCGCGCTTGAAATCGGATGGTATATTAGTCTCAGCGGCGTGATTACTTTTAAAACTGCAGAACCTTTGCGAGAAGTAGTAAAAACTGTCCCGATAGATCGCCTTTTCATTGAAACAGATGCGCCTTTTTTAGCCCCGATCCCCATGCGCGGTCGAAAAAACGAACCCGCTTACATTGTTCACACTGCTGAAAAAGTTTGTGAACTCAAAAATGTAAGCGCAGAAGTATTAAGCGCGCAACTCGAAAAAAATGTAAAAACATTGTTCACCAAATGGAAATTTTAATTTTAAACTAAGCAGATAATCGTGGAGCTTTTTGGCGGAGTGCCCAGACTTTCCACATCGCTTCGCGAACGATGGCTCCAGACATTTTACTTTGTCCTTCACGTCGCTCCTCAAAGGTGATGGGAAATTCAGCGAATTTGAAACCGTGTTTGGCGGCTTTGTACTTTATTTCAATCTGAAAACTGTATCCGTCAGATGAGACTGTGTCCAAATCTATACCGCGCAAAACCTCGGCGCGCCAGCCATTGAAGCCACCGGTAAAATCATTGATCTTCACGCCTAGAATAAACCGTGCGTAGAAACTTCCAAATTTTGAGAGCATCTTTCGACGAAATGTCCAATTGACCGAACCGCCGCCAGGAACATATCGAGAACCAATGACAAAATCAGTTTTCTCACCATTTTCAAACATGGCCTTGAGAAAACGAGGTGGGTGACTCCAGTCGGCATCCATCTCTACAATGAATTCATATCCCTTTTCCAAAGCCCACTTGAAACCAGCGATATAGGCTTTCCCTAAACCGCTCTTTCCAGGGCGAGAGAGTAAAAACACTCGGGGATCACGAGCAGAAATTTCGCGAACTAGGTCTCCGGTTTTATCAGGAGAAGAATCATCCACGACCAGAATGTTCGCATCACCGGCGAACATAAAAATCACTTTGATAAGTTCGGCGATGTTGTCGCGCTCGTTATAAGTAGGAATGACGATGAGTTTTTTCATTTAGAAATTAAATTACAATTTCTTTCGTGGATTTGCCAGAGTTCTTTTTAATGGTTTTCTTGGCAAATTGTAGAGGCGGCTTGCGGCCAAGCCAGACATTGGGGTCTAGCTGCCTGATTTCCAAGTGTTTTTTGACCTGAGAGGACGCAAGTTCCTTATTTTTCGAGTAAAGATAAGCGTCAAATCCACAGTGAGGGCAAGGCACATTGAGGCGACGGACAATCAAAATTGCACATTCGATTCCTAACAGTGCAATAAAGAAAATAACCAACGCCTTTGCATCGATCTCACCCCAAAAAAGAAAACTAGCAAAGCCGGCCAGACAAAAGGCTTGAATATAATTAAACATATTTAATTTCTTTTGGACAAACAGCTTTCGAGGCGTTTTACAGAAGGCACAATAACATTCACGGTAGGAACTTCGATAGACCATGTCCCATTTTCACATATCGCAAAGTAAAAGGGTTGCCAAGAATTTGACAGATTCAAGATTCTCCACCCAATCAAGACCATTCAAGCTAGAATTATATCCAGAGGTGATAACACATGGTTCGTAAAAATTTCTTGTCCTGTCTAGGTTTTGTTTCAATCATTTTCATTTCAGCTTTTACAATCGGCCAGACAGCCTTTGCGGCAACAAGTTCTGGTTCCTACGACATAGATGATGTGACACCCACTCTTCATTCGAAACAAAAAGTACAAAACGAGTCTTCCATATTCGATGACACCCGCGTGCATGTGAACGTGGGACTACTTGAATCTTTTCAATCTTATGACATTGCTCCCGGAATTCGCGAACAGGGCGGCATTCGAGGATTCCAATTGGGAGTGGGCGTTGATTTGTTTTCGCCGAACTGGATTGCCCAAGGCGTGATCATGAACTTCCCGGCGACTGGGGTTGACGACACAACCCTTTCTTCTAACGCTTTCGAACTAAGAATCATTTACGACCACTCTATTCTCGAGGGTGTCACTCTTCATGGCGGAGCGGGTTTGGGCAATCGATTTTACGATATCAAATCACAAGTGAGATCTAATTTGGCCGCCCAAGAATCGACATTTAACAGTGGAGCTGCCGTACTTATTTTTGGTGCTGATTATTGGCCCTCAGGTGAACTCAGTGCAGGATTAGAACTTTCCACTCACGTGCCCCTCGCAAATGGTAACGATCCTTCTAGTATCGATCTAGCGGTAAACATCTCTGGCCATTTTTAATCGACAAAATCACATTTAAGTTCTTAAATTAGGCCATGCGACAAAATTTTCCTCCCAAGCTCCGATCCAACGTATTACTGACCCGCTACCCGATTTGTTTTCTCCATGGGGTCAAAAGCATTTTCAATTTCAAGGACTACTGGCATGGAATTCCCGAATATTTAAACGATCACGGATTTCAGATTTTCGAATTGTTTACTCACTGGCGAGGCCCGCAGTCTAAACGCGTGCCAGACTTAAAAATGCAAATACTAAAAATTTGCGCCTCGACAGAGGCTCGCAAAGTTCATCTGATGGCCCACTCTATGGGTGCTCTCGATGCGATGAAACTTATGGACGATTTGGATGTCAAAGGCAAAATTGAGTCTGTGACATTTGTCAGCCCTCCTTTTGAAGGGACGCCTTGGGCTGACTTTTTGGGGCGATTCAGTTCTCAATTGCATACAGAACTGCGAAAGCAATCGGCGATAAATTACGTGAAGAGTTTTGTTAAACCAGAAGGTGTTCACTTGAGCACGATTTTGGCTGATCCAAAATATCCTCTGAATCCACTGCTTAAAGTTCAACACAAAATCCTTCATTCCTATTTGAAACGTGAAGGCTTTTCCCCAAAGAATGACGGCATCATTCCCCTCGAATCTCAAAAAGGGGCTATTCATGTTTGCGATAAGGTCATTTTATTTCCCGGAGACCATATTCAGGTCATAGGAGCGGGTCCCTGGCCGAAATCTGAAAAGACCGCTCATGAAGTTTTCTTAGACCAAAGTATTTTCCTTGCAGAAAGAGATCTTCAAACCGCAAAATAGCTTTAGGAATCCTACACAACGCCAACCGGAGAAAACATCAATGGACTCCCCTGCCAATTCATATTTTAGCTGGACTGAAATCAACAAGCGCTTGCGCGAAATTGCAGTCTACCTTCCCACGTATTTTAGAAATCCAGTGGAAGGAATTAAACACGTCCCTCAATGGGATTGGCCAACGCTACTGATTTTAGAAACAACGATTGGAATTTTGATTGGTGTTTTGGGTGGGATTATTTCTGGACATGTCTTCGCAGCTTTTTTGGGCCTTATCATAGGCCCGGTCATGAATCTTCTCACCACAAGTATCACAGCAGGAGTCATGTATTATATATGTCTCTTCTCTTTCAAAGTAGAATTAGAATTTAGAAAAGTATTTACCATCGTGATTCTTGCAGCACTTCCCGGACAAATTCTATCCACCGTTTGGACATTGGCCCGTCCCATCGGATTGATTTCCGTAGTTGTCACAACTTTGCTTTTGATCATTGGATTTTCTGAAAATTTTCTGCTCGATAAGAAAAAACTCTCACAAATACTGGGTGCCATTGCCATTGTTGTCATAATTTTTTGGCTCATGTCTATGATAGGCGACATTTCCTCGTCTCACATTAAAGTACAAGATTTCACGCCTGAAAGTTTAGATCAAATCCATAAAGAGTTGGGCGAAGGCGAAAAGTAACCTCATTGCGCTTGATTCACTTGAGACGCTTTTAAACATTTAAAACGGATAATAGAGCTGAAAACCAGGGAAAATCCAGGGAAAATCTTAAGTTTGTTGTGAATTTGCCGATACTTTAGTCGAGGGCAAAATGGGCAAAATTAAGATTTCGACTAATCGAAAAATCACTTTTTTATTTCTATTTTTAACTTCAATCGTCACCATTTCCCAATTCCAAAATTGCGGCGGAACTGTGGGCGCGCCAGGACTGACATTCGGAAGCGCAACGGCAACGAGTGTTATCGCTTCATGCCCTACCTCTGGTTGCGGTGCAGTGGAAAATGTTTACTGGAATCATTGTCAAATGGTGGTCAGTGGATGGGCCTGGGGAAATAGTGCTGCCACAAATAAATCTGTTTCCGTATCCGATGGCAACGGTGCCACCTGTTCAACTTCCACCGTATTGAACCCTGCTGTTCCAGATCTAGCCACAATCTATGGGTCATATTCTTTCTTGAGCGGAAAACCCATCAGTTACTCTTGCGGCTTCAATGCAAAATACACTTTCAGCGCCACTACGGCGTCTGTAGCTACGACGGTTACCGGAGCCACAGCATCGTATGCAGCCGGCAATTACAACGCTATTCCACCCTCTGACTGCCTTACAACTCAGACCTCAAGCTTGCTTGGACTTGCGACCTGTAACTCCGGTGGAACCGGAACTGCCTTTGGATTAATTGCCGGCTCTCAATGGGGCTCAGTCACCACGACATATGCGATGGCTCTTCCTTCACAACAAAATAATCCGTCACAACAAAACAATTCTGCTGACAGTTGCACGGTGAAAATAAAAGGATGGGGATTGATCCAAGGAGCCGTCGATACGAGAGTCACACTTTACCTTCCGGATGGAACGGTTCAAGACGTTCCAGTCTCGGGAACAAATGATGGCACACTTCCCCCTCCGCAAAATACACCAGGCTACAGTTGCGTAGGCACGAACAACTTCTTCACGGCCACTTTCGCAAGTCATCCGATTTCTGCAGGATATGTTGTGACTGGATCAAATTACGGGAATACCGGTGTGGCTCAAAAATTCATCACTGTGTCTGGGAAAATCTATTCGACTTCACTAGCTATCGTTCAAACTCTCGACACCGTCTATCTCAGCGTGCCGCTGAACTGCATTTACTAAGTCAGTTCGCGTTTACACCCGTGCTGCCAAATCCACCCGCACCACGAACAGTGTCTGACAATGCGTCTGACCATTCGAAAACCGCTTGGACTACTGGTGCAATTACCATTTGTGCAATGCGGTCTCCGTGACTAATGACAAAATCCTTATCGCCATGATTGATGAGTAAAATTTTAAGTTCGCCACGGTAATCACTATCGATAGTTCCAGGAGCATTCACCACCGAAACCCCATTTTTAAAAGCCAAGCCCGAGCGGGGGCGGATTTGAATTTCATATCCTTCCGGAATTTCAAAACTGAGAGCTGTTGGAATAAGCGCACGCTCGCCAGGTTTTAAAATGACGGATGAATTTACATCTTCAGAAACAACAGAGCCTGCGAACTGCGTGGGCAAATTTGCGCAGAGGTCGCAACCAGCAGCTCCGTGAGTCTGGTATTGTGGGAGAACACCCTGAAAGTTTCCGAGCTTTTTAATTTTTACGATCGGTTGATTCATCATTAAACCTTTTTCCCCATATCTTACACAACTCCGGATATGGTACGGCGTACCTTATTTTAGTTTGGCGAGAAAGCTTTTGAGTTCGACTTGTTGAATTTGGCCCATGACCAAGACGGACATTTTTTTGCTGTCTAAGAGTTCTTGTGAAAGTTCCCAAACTTCTTTGGCAGTCACAGCTTCAATGCCATCAACTACTTTTTCTACTGGCATGTAATCGGCGAAAGTCATTTCGTTTACGCCCAATGAAGTCATGCGATTTTCCATGTCATCGGCACCAAGCAAAATTCCACCGCGCACTTGCTGCTTAAATAAATTTAGCGCGCTTGGGTTCATTTTCTTGCTCTTCACTCGTTTAAAATCTTCGTTCATAGCAGTCAAAACTTTTTTGACACTGTCGGCTTCGCAGCCCGCATAAACGGTGAGTAGTCCGCCATCGGTCAGCGTGATTAGCTGTGAGTAAACCGTGTAAGCAAGTCCCCGCTTTTCACGAATGCTTTGATAAAGCTTGGAGCTCATGCCTCCGCCCAACCAGGCGTTTAAAATAAAAGCATGAAAACGTTTGTCGTCAGTGAAACTCACGCCGTCAAATCCGACAATGACATGAGTTTGCTCGCCTGGTTTTTCCAGAGCTTCTTTGACAACCACGGGTTTTCCCGGGCGACGCTTAGAAGCCGTGCGTTTTCCTTTTGGAACTTTCAAAAACTTGTCTACCAAGGCCACGACTTCGTCGTGGTCTAGAGCACCTGCGGCAGCCACAATGATATTCGATCCGACATAATGTTTTCGGTAATAAGCCATGAGTTTATTGCGAGTGATATTTTCTAATGTTTCTTCTGTTCCCAAAATAGGCCAGCCAAGTGATGATCGCGGATAAAGTTTTTCGAAAAATAAATCAAAAGCATACTCTTCAGCGTTATCTTCCGTCATCGCAACTTCTTGCAAAATGACTTTTCGTTCACGATCAAAATCGCGAGGTCTAAAAGTGGCGTTAGTGACAAGATCACCAAGCACTTCGACGTCTAATGCTAAATCCTCCTTCAAGGACGTAGCGTGGAAACAAGTGTACTCGCGTGTGGTGTAGGCGTTTAGATCCCCACCGACGGCTTCGATACTACGAGAAATTTCATAACTTGACCTACGTTTGGTGCCTTTAAAAACCATGTGTTCCACAAAGTGGGAAGCGCCCATGACTTCTTTTTCTTCATCACGTGTACCTGTACAAACAAAAATACCCACGGACACCGATCTTTGGTGTCTGTGGGTTTCAGTTACAACTGTGATCCCTGATTTGAGAACAGTCTTCTTGAACATTGAACCTCTTAGTTTAGTGGAGGTTTGTCCAAAAGAGCTTTACGGGAAAGCTTGATCTTACCAGTACGGTCAACATCAAGAACTTTAACTTCAATCTCGTCGCCTTCTTTGAGCACGTCGGTCACAGACCGGATGCGTTCATGAGCGATTTCAGAGATGTGCAAAAGTCCGTCTGTTCCGGGGAGGACTTCGACAAAAGCACCAAAGTCAGTGATTTTTCTGACTTTACCTTTGTAGACTTGTCCCACTTCTGCTTCGGCACAAATTCCTCGGATAATTTCCAAAGCTCTTGCGGCGGCAGCAGAATCACTGGTAGCGATATTCACTTTGCCGGTGTCGTCGATATCAATCTTAACGCCAGTTTGCTCGATGATAGATTTGATCATCTTGCCCCCGGGGCCAATGATTTCTCGCACTTTCTCTGGCTTGACCATAATGCTAGTAATTCTTGGTGCGAAAGGACTGATGTCCGAACGTACTGTGTTCACGGATTTCAGCATTTCATTTAAAATATGCATGCGGCCAACAGCTGCTTGAGCCAAAGCCTTTTCCATGATTTCAAATGTCACGCCGTCAATTTTGATGTCCATTTGGAACGCGGTGATTCCGCCTTTTCCTCCGGCCACTTTGAAATCCATGTCACCCAAGTGATCTTCATCACCTAAGATGTCAGAGAGAATTGCAAATTCGTTTCCTTCTTTAATCAGACCCATTGCGATTCCAGCAACTGGTTCTTTGATAGGAATTCCTGCATCCATCATGGACATGCAACCTGAGCAAACTGTACCCATGGAGCTTGAACCATTGCTCTCGGTGACTTCACCAACGATGCGGACGGTGTAAGGAAATTTATCGTAGTCAGGCATAATAGCTTTGAGTGCGCGTTCTGCCAAAAATCCGTGACCAATTTCTCGGCGCCCGGTTCCTGTCATACGACCCACTTCGCCTACGCTGTAGGGAGGGAAATTGTAATGGAGCAAAAACTTTTTATAATAATTGCCAGTGATCGAATCGATCATCTGTTCATCATCAGAAGTTCCCAAGGTGGTGATACCCAAAACTTGGGTTTCTCCGCGAGTGAATAATCCTGATCCGTGGGCACGGGGCAAAATTGCAACTTCGCATGTGATAGGGCGAATGTCAGTGAGACCTCGTCCGTCGATGCGAATTTTGTCGTTTGTGATCATGAGGCGAGCGGCCACATATTTCACGTTCTCAACAAAACTACCCAACAAAAGTTTCTTGGTTTTGATGTCAGCTTCAGGAGTGCTGGAGAAAAACTTATCCCATGCTTCTTTCTTAGCTGTTGCAAAACCTTCGTAGCGCGCTTGTTTTTCTTTAATTCCAAGAGCCGCTTTGATTTTGGGCATCAAGAAATTTTCAACAGAAGTTTTCAAATCAGCGTCTACAGGAGCAGGAGTGAAAATTCGTTTTTGTTTTCCAACTTTTTCGCGCAAATTCTCAATCGCTTTAATAGCTGACTGCATGGTCTCGTGACCGAATTTGAGAGCTTCAAACATTTCTGCTTCTGAAGCGAAATTTGCAGCGCCTTCAACCATCAAAATAGCTTTTTCAGATCCAGCAATGATCATTTCAATGTCGGCTTTTTCCAAATCCGCAAGTGCGGGATTGGCTACGAGCTTGCCACCAATTTTTGCCACTTGAATAGCTGCGGTAGGTCCGTTGAAAGGAATGTCACTGATTGTGAGAGCAGCGGAAGCACCAATGCTTGCGAGCACTCCCGGTTCAATGGAGTTGTCGGTGGACATGACAGCCGCAACAACTTGCGTGTCGTTCAAATATCCTTCAGGAAACATGGGGCGAATAGGCCTATCAATCATGCGCGCATTTAATGTGGCATCAGTGGTGGGCTTAGCTTCTCGTTTAAAGAAACCGCCGGGAATTTTTCCAGAAGAGTAATACTTTTCTTGATATTCAACAGTGAGAGGAAAAAAGTCTTGGCCTGGCTTAGCTTCAGGGCTTGAAACCACGGTCACAAGAACTCGAGTGTCTCCGCAAGAAACAAAAACGGCACCATCGGCTTGTTTAGCCATTTTGCCGGTTTCTAAGGTGATTTCTTTATCACCAAATTTGAAAGTCTCAGAGACAACTTTCCAGCTTGGATGTATCGACATGAAGTAACTCCTGTATTTAAGTTTTCTCGAATGTTTTCGAGCAGATTTAGATTACTTGCGGATTCCGAGAGAACCGATGAGTGTCTTGTATTTTTGAAGATCGTTTCTCTTAAGATATTCCAAGAGTCGACGTCTTTGACCAACCAATTTAAGGAGGCCGCGACGTGAGTGGACGTCTTTGACATGAGCTTTGAAATGTTCAGTTAAATCGTTGATACGAGATGTGATCAAAGCGACTTGAACTTCGGGGCTTCCTGTGTCCAATTCTGATCTTTGATGTTTTTTAATAACGGTCTGCTTGATTTCTTTTGTGATAGCCATGGACGCTCCTTTGAAACCACCGGCAATGAAAACGTCGGCAAGGCGCCTCCGCCAGTGTAGTAAATTATGGATCTAGGAACGGAGATATCACACCTGAAAGACACGCGCAAGCTTTAAGCCTCGGGTCTCATCGGGAGTTACAAGAGCGAGCATGGCGCCATTTTCAGAGAGAAGTCTGACACCCTTGTCACGAACATCGGAGTGCAAAATCTGGCTGTAAATCCCTTTCGGAATTTGGCCATTGCGCACTAAAACTTCATCACGCCCTAAAACTTTCAGCGCGGGCCAGCCGCCCAAAACTTCGGCCATAGGGATCACAGATGTGTCTCGGGTTTGATCGTCCATTGATTCTAATTTTTCAACGCTAAATCCGTCATTAAGATCAAACGGACCTGATTGAGTGCGACGAAGCGTTTCCACTGTGGCATCACACTCAAGAAGCTCTCCAAGTTTTTCAACCCAGGATCTGACGTAAGTTCCCTTTTCACAATGAAGGTCGATGATCGCGCGATTAGAGCTCCAATCAATGAGCAGCGCACTTTTAATCACCATCTCTTTGACAGGAATTGCGACGTCTTCATCAGCGCGAGCATATTCATATAGTTTTCGCCCAGCGACTTTAACGGCCGAATATTTAGGAACAGGAAGATTCAGCGCGCCCACAAGTGATTGAATTTTGGTGTTAAACCATTCAAAGTCCGCGGCATAAGTTCCATCGGGAGTGTTTTTATGTGCGACGAGCATTGTTTCCAAACGTTCTGATTTTTTTTCTGAGACTGTTTTTCCAGAGATATCTGCAGAGTCAGTTTTTAGTCCGAATTTGATTCCCACGCGGTAAGACTTTTCTTCACTCATCACATACTGACTGAGTTTGGTCGCTTCACCCAAAAGACAAATGAGAAGTCCAGTGGCGATGGGATCGAGTGTTCCCGCGTGGCCGACTTCTCGAGTGTTAAAAACTCTGCGAACATGACTGACCACATCGTGACTGGTGATTCCAGCGGGCTTGTCTATTAATATCGCGCCGCTGACGGGCGATCTGTTTTTAGTGGTGGCTCTGCTATCAATCGTTCTGTCTATGCTCATATTATTTTTTGAACCTCGCCCGTTAAATTCGCTAAAATATCTTTTAAATTTCCTTGGATGGTCGCGCCAGCAGCAAGTTCATGACCGCCGCCGCCAAATTTCTGGGCCAGTTTTAACACTTTGATCCCGTCCCGAGACCTAAAGGAAACTTTCCATTCAGTGGAAGATTTTTCTTTAAGGAAGCAAACGATTTTCACTCCCACAACTCCTCGAGGCATGTTCACGAACTCGTCTGAATCTTCACTCAGCGCGCCAGAATCTTTGAGATCTTTGAGAGTAGAAATCATAACGGCAAATTTCCCGCCGAGTTCGAATTTTAAAGTTTGTAAAACTTTTTGCAATAGTAACAAGCGGCGCTGAGGATAAGTTTCATAAAGCGCCTGACTGATCACGTCGGGCTCCGCACCCGCTTCAACTAATTTAGCTGCCAGATTGAAAACTTCAGGAGTGGCGTTGCTATACTTAAAACTTCCGGTGTCTGTGCTGAGAGTGCAGAAAATACTTTGAGCGATGGGTTTAGTGAGCTTGAAGCCTTTGATGCCTGAAAGAAGATCATGAACCACTTGGCCTGTGCTTCCGGCTTTTACGTCAATGAAATTATATTTTCCAAATTTTGTATTGCTGTGATGATGATCGACGTTCCAGATTTCGCTAAATTTACCAGCAGCGATTTTGCTACCAAGTCTGGCCATATCCCCGGAATCAACAGTGATCAAAATCGCATTTGCAAATGCTTTAGGAATTTCATTTTTAAATGAATCAGATTTATATAGGAATTTTAAAGTCCCGGGGCATCCGTCATGATTGAAAGCTAAGACTTTTTTTCCAAGTCCCCTTAGGCCCAAAGTCATTGCCAAGGTAGATCCAATCACATCGCCGTCGGGGCCTTGGTGACCGGAAACTATAAATTTGTCGTTTTTAGAAATCAGCTTTGCAAATAATAGCCGTGATTTTTTATCGATCATTTTTAAATTATTCTCTCAATTTAATTTTCTTCGTCGTTTTTTTTGGATTCGATGTCAGATGTTTCTGCTGTCTCTACGGGCTCTGGTGTTTCAGTTTTGTCGCCGTCTTCAGCTTCTGCTTTAATCAATTTTTCTTTTTGTTGAATGTCGTAGAAAACGCGCTCGAGCTTGTAGGCTTCCTCTAACTCGTCATCATAAAAGAATTCAAGTTCGGGAGTGTTTCTAAGATTTAATTCTTGTGCGAGATGATAGCGGATTTCTTTGGCGGATTTTCGAAGCGTGATCAACGTCTTTTTATTCTCAGCTAAAGTTCCCATGGCGGTAAAGGAAACCCGGGCCTTTCCAAGATCTGGCGTAGCCTTCACGCGAGTAATCGTGACAAAGCCAAGTGCAGAGCCCGGCCCGTAAATCATATATTTTGCGATAGCCTCGCGAAACATGTCATTCATCCGCTCTACGCGGTGGGTTTTCTTTTTTTGATTTTCACTCATAGGATCTGTACTACTTCCTAATTCAAAAGCGTCTGAACTTGTTCCTTCACGTACGCTTCGATCACATCGCCAACTTTGATATCATTATAATTTTCAATTCCAAGTCCGCATTCGTATCCTGCGGCCACTTCACGCGCATCATCTTTGAAACGTTTGAGGGAACTGAGTTTACCGTCGAATATAATTTTGCTGTCTCGGAGCAATCGCACCGAAGACTGTCTCGTGAGCTTGCCTTCTGTGACCGAGCAACCTGCAATGGTTCCAACTTTGGAAACGGCAAAGACGTTACGCACATCAGCCCTGCCCAAAGATTTTTCCACAAATGTAGGAGCAAGCATTCCAGACATCGCTTTTTTTACATCATCCAAAAGTTCATAGATGATCGAGTAGGATTTGATTTCAACCCCTTCTCGTTCAGCAACCGCGTTGACTCCGCCTTCGGGTCTAACGTTGAAACCAATAATGACTGCATTAGATGCAGAAGCCAAAAGAACATCGCTCTCAGTGACTCCACCGACAGCACTTGCAAGAATTTTGACTTTAACTTTTTCTGATTCAATTTTGTTCAACATGTCTTTGATAGCTTCGGCAGAACCTTGAACGTCAGTTTTAATGATAATTGGAAGTTCTTTGACTTCAGACTTCTGAACTTTCGCAAAGAGATCTTCGAGGGTCATCTTCATAGTTGGGTGACCAGTCGCAAGCTTGTGAGCAATGCTTCTGCGTTCTGCAATTTCACGCGCTGTCGCTTCATCAGCAACCGCTACAAAAGTATCACTCGCGTTAGGCACAGAATTTAGTCCAAGAATTTCGACAGGTTCCCCAGGAGGACATGTCTTCATCTGCTGACCTTTGTCGTTCATCATCGCGCGCACGCGGCCATAAGCCGTACCTGCTACAATAATATCGCCGAGTCTTGCAGTTCCGTCTTGAATTAAAATTGTTGCCACAGTTCCGCGACCACGATCAAGTCTGGCTTCAATAACCACACCGCTCGCTTGTTTATTGGGCTGAGCTTTGAGTTCTAAAATTTCTGCTTGAAGTAGAATCATTTCTAGAAGTTCTTTGATGCCTTCTTTTTTCAGTGCAGAAACTTTCGCGATGATTGTTGTTCCGCCCCATTCTTCAGGGACCAATTCAAATTCAGTGAGAGTTTGCATGACCTTTTGAGGGTTAGCACCGGGGACGTCCATTTTGTTGATAGCAACAATGATGGGAACTCCAGCGGCTTTAGCATGCGCAATGGCTTCTCGAGTTTGGGGCATGATGCCGTCATCGGACGCCACAACCAAAACAACAATGTCAGTGACTTTGGCACCGCGAGCACGCATCGCCGTGAAGGCTTCGTGACCAGGAGTATCCAAGAATGTGATTCGCTTTCCGTCAATTTCTACGCAGTAAGCACCAATGTGCTGGGTGATACCACCAGCTTCACCTTTAGTGACATTGGTTGACCTAATCGCATCCAGTAAAGAAGTTTTACCGTGATCGACGTGACCCATGATGGTGACAACAGGAGGTCTCGGCACCATGTCGGCACTTTCTGCCGTGGTGACTTGGGATTGCTCAATCATTTGTTCTTCCGAACGTTCACGATTTTCGATCTCGTAACCCTGCTCATGTGCAATCAGCGTGGCAGTATCCACATCAAGAAGTGTTGAAGCGATAGCGCCTTCAGTTCCGAGTGCAGTGAGTTTTCGTAGAAACTGATCGGTTCGCATTCCCATCGCTTGAGCGAGATTCAAAGCAGTGATACCGCCTTGAATTTTAATTTTTCTTTTTTGAGCGCCAGGCTTAGTGATTTGAGTTTTTAATCCCATACGACCGGTAAGCATTTTCTTTTTCTTAGGTTGGAACATCAACTCGCGTTTTCTAAAATCCGCGGCATTGAATGTTTCAATCTTGGTCTCCCGCAGCAAAGCTGCGGCTTTCTTCGCTTGAACTAATGCTTCTTGCTTAATCAGTTTACCAAGCTCTTCGCGATCGAATTTCTCGTCGCCAGTAGGTGTAGGAGCTGATCCCACGCCCATAGGAGGACGCTGAGGTCTGTCACCGTTAACTCCCGTGGACATTCCGGGGCCGCCGGAACTACCGAAAGGAGGTCGACCCGCACCGCTACGATGCTGAGTGTTTCCCATGGTGGTTCTTAAATCGATTTTTGAAATGATCTGTGAAACTCCACGTTTGACAGGAATCATGGGTGCAGTAGCTCCAGCTGCAGCCATGGCCACAGGAGCTGCTGCGCCTGCGCCAGTAACAACGGGGGAAGAAACGGAAGCTGCAGTCACCGAAGGAGAAGCGCTTGGCGTTTCTGTTTCGGTATAAAGTTCGGGAGTTGAAATAATATTCGCGTATTGCTCTTGAACTTCGCCTTCAATAAGTGGCAATTCATCGGCTGCACCCGCTTTACGTCTGATCACTGTTCTTGAAATTGGAGCCACTGCGCCTGGCAGAGGTTTTCTTGCAGCAGTAACGGGCTTTGTGATCATCATGGACTTAGCAGCAGATTTTGTAGATTTAATGGCAGCGGTAGGTGCTGCAGCAATAGCTTTTGAAACTTCGACCTTCGCCGGAGCTTTTTTAGTTTTTGTGCCTTTCGCGGCTTTCGGTGCACTCTTTGTTTTTTCTTCGGCGAACTTGAGCTTGATTTGCCCTAAGAGTTCCTCATTTAAATCGGCCATGTGGCTTTTCACGGGGATTTTAAATTCCCTAAGCTTGTCCATCAGTCCGATGGTTTCCATGCCCATTTGTTTTGCCAGTTCATAGACTTTCAAATTTTCCACTCGTATCCTTTTTTCTTAGGCTTTGTCGTATCAAGCCTGGTCAAGCCTTTTTCAACCTGTTGTAAGCTTTTTCTAAGCTTTTTCTTCCGGTGCGGTCTCAGTCGTCAATTTGCTTTTTGTGTAATTCTCAACTTCAGCTTTAATTTGTTTCGCTTTAGCTTCACCAATACCAGGGATCGCTGTCAGCTCTTCAAGAGATTTTGAAATCAAGGATTCTAAAGTGAAGATTCCAACAGCTTTCAAATACTCAACACTCGTCTCACTCATACCGCGAATTTGAAGAAGTTCGGAAGCATCAATTGTAGAAGTTGTGATTTTTGGTGTATTGGACGAAAGCTCCATCTTGAGTCTAGCTTCTGCAAGGGCCTTGGCATCATTGCCAGTAGCACGAGCAATCGCGGCGGCTTCACTCTGGGGCAATGGCACACCGCGAGCGATGTAATCTGCTAATACAGCGCGAGCGTTTGCCTGAAGCTTCTCAGCCTTTTCACCATCGTAACCAGGGATAGTTTGTATCTCAGTGATATGTGATCTTGAAAGCTCGTCCATCGAAGCAAAACCATTTTGATAAATGTTAAATGCCATGGTGTCGTTCATTCCGGGCATGAGCATCAAATTGAATATAGCTTCTTGTTGTTTGGCTTGAATCTTAGTTTCGCTGACGATGTCTAATTTCCATCCGGTAAGCTTTGCAGCCAAACGAACATTCTGACCTTTTTTACCAATGGCCAAACTCAATTGACTATCGGCAACTACGATTTCCATTTCCTTCGCCATTTCATCAATAATAACTTTACTGACTTCAGCGGGAGCTAAAGCATTGCAAACAAAACGTGTGGCGTCATCGCTCCAAAGAACGATATCAATTTTTTCGCCTTTTAATTCTTGAACAATATTTTGTACTCGAGAACCCTTCATCCCGACGCAAGCGCCAACGGGATCAATGGTGGAGTCTTTGCTCATAACTGCAATCTTTGCTCGGCTTCCCGGTTCGCGGGCGGCAGCTTTGATTTCAACAATGGCGTCATAAACTTCTGGAACTTCCATTTCGAAAAGCTTCATTAGATAACGTTCATCCGCTCGAGACATAACAATTTGTGGACCGCGAGTTGTCTGTCTGACGTCAGCGATGTAACCTTGAATGCGGTCACCTGGTTTGAAGATTTCTCCGGGGATCTGTTCACGCTGGGGCAAGTAAGCTTCGGTGCGACCCAAGTCAACAACGATAGCGCCTCTTTCAATACGGCGTGCAATACCGCTAGCGATTTCGCCTTTACGTTCTTGAAACTCAGCATAGATCAAATCACGTTCGGCATCTCTGACACGTCCCATGATGATTTGTTTTGCGGTTTGCGCAGCAATTCGTCCGAGTTGTGAAGCATCAAGTTTAATTCCTAAGCTATCGCCAACTTCAACATCGGGATCAAGCTTTTGTGCTTCATCAACCAAAATGTCATTATCAATCAAATCGATTTCGTCGACGACGTTTTTAAATTCGAAAAGTTCCATTTCGCCAGATTCTTCGTTGAACTTGGCTTCTATTTCCTTATTTGCACCAAACTTTTTACGAGCCGCAGTTTCCATGGCGTTTTCAATCGCATCGATGATAATTTTTTTATCTATGCCTTTGTCTTTTCCGACTTGGTCAATCATCCGACTGAGATCTGAGAAAATATTATCTGCCATGGTTTTAAGCCTTCTTTCCTGATTTATTTGGACCTTTTTTAAGCCCTTTTACTACTTCAAAATCAACGTACGCACGTATGATATTAACAAGTGGGATTTTTGCAGTCCGACCATCACACAGCACTTCGATTGCGTCGTCGCCAACTTTTGTTAGTTCACCTTTTATTTTTTTTCTTTTTTCAAAAAATTTGTCTTCGTCATTTTCAGCTTCATTCCAATTTGAGAGAGATTCGGAAGTCACGACGTGAATCATGTCCCCGATTGCCCCTTCAAAATGGCGTTTCTTTTTTAAATCACGATCTAACCCAGGACTGCTCACTTCTAAATCGTAAGCTCCGCCCGTAATAAGTCCTTCTACATCTAAAACCGGATTGAGCAAACGACTGGTCTCCGCACAATCGGAAACCGTTACTCCACCTTCTTTTTGAATGTAGACTGTTAGAGAACGCCCATGAAATTCAAGGTCGTAGAGGGAAAACCCGCTGCCTTCAATAAGTGGACGAATCACACTTTCAATTTTTAACAAATCCAAACTATTAAACTCCGGGGGCCAATGAACTTCTTCAAGTCCCCAAAAACAACAAAAGTGGGCCTAAAGGTCCACTTTTTATAAAGTGATAAAATGTCATATGTAGTTAGCAACAAAAGCTCAAGGATGCAAGGGTTATGTGATTTCCAGAACCATCTCTAACGCCCCAGTGCCATCAGGATAATAGGCTGATCTGACCCGGGATTTCGTGAAACCAAGGCGCTTATATAGCTCAATTGCAGGGGTGTTATTTTCGGCTACTTCGAGGTGCAGACGGCCCTTTTTTATCTTTTCAATGGTCGATCTGACCAGTGCCCATCCTAAACCTTGCCGTTGAAATTTCTTCGGTACAGCGACAGACATGACCTCATAATCGCCCTCATTTCCGCGAATAAATATATAACCGGTAATCACGCCTTCACGAACCGCAACGCGGGAGTATGGGTGTTTATGTGCCAACTCTTCTTTTAAAACACCTTCAGTCCACGGGAACTTTTGCACTTCTTGGTTGATAGCATTTATTGTCGCAAAATCTTCCGACGCAGGAACTCTAAATTTTATGATATGCATGTGGCGCTCAAATCAATGTTTTGACTTTGTATTTCTTTTTCAAGACATCAAACCATTCCCGCAATCGGTCATCGGCCGTTTTTTTGGCGATGAATTTTTTGATGGTTGGCTTGTAGTTTTCAAAATCGATATTCCCAAAGCGTTGTTTGTTTTTCTCAAAATAATCTTTTGCTTCGTCGTCAGTCACTTGTTGATTATTCGAGTCAGCTTTGTATTTCAAAAGTTTACCCGAACGCAGTCGTCGTTGAATTTTGTCTCTGAGCTTGGCATCCGAATAATCGAGCACGATCCATCGAGCCTTGAGTGCAGCGGTTTCACCGATTTTTTGTTTGACGTTTTTAAATGCGGTTTCCATTTCTTCATCCGTGATCTTGGCTATGCCAAAATCCACAGCTTCACTGTAGACCATGCTTTCCACAATCAACTGATCCAGGCTCAATCTGAAATCATCACTGTCCATGGCCAGCGGAAGTTTAGAAACCTGTCCTTCCAAAATCTTTGTGACTAAGTAATGCACTTCAACGTCTCGAGAACTCAGAACTTTTTGATTGACCTCGGCGACTAATTTCATCACCAGATGTGGACTATCTGCGCGAGCAGTCGGTGCTTGAAAAACAAACGTGTTAGCGGAAATAATGATTATGGAAATAAGAAATCTTTTCACCAGCAAAGCTTAACCTATTTATTACAAGACTGTCTCAAAACTTTGCAAATTCAGATCGCATAAAATCCAAGCAAATCCACCAAGGACATCTCACAACATTTATAGATGCTTTTTCGCGCTGGCACCTTAATTGCTGCACTGCCTTATTGCCCAAAACTTTAGGCGGTAGGATTTCTTATGAAAAAGACCATTGCTCTCTATTCTCTATTCCTGACGACGTTACTTTCATTTCAAAACGCCCATGGCCAGGATCTCGGCCGGGTCAATACAGACTTGAAAGCTGAGCATCAACAGATGACGTGGATCTATGACAGCGGAAAAAATCGTTACAATTTAGATTCAGCCACAACTCACGTCACAGGAACTGTCACGGGAGTAGGAGCATTTGCTGGAACTAACAAAGCTATCGACGAAACTCACATGGAAATCATTGGCAAAGAAATCAAAGGCCAAATGTTCATGCAGCTGAAAAATAATAACGAACAAGTTGCCGTCAACATTGGAATTGAGCTCAATGACATTATTAAGTTTTTTCCAGTGCGCGCAAAAACCTCATTTTTATTGCCTGGAAAAATTACTAATGGCGGGACGTGGAATGATTATCTTGATGGAAAACCTTTGCAAATCAAAGTTTCACAAGACGGAGCTGCTGAGTACAACAGTCAGATGTCAGATTTTTTAAAAGTATTATTATCAAATGCCATCAAAAGATACGGCAATAATCCCGTGAGCAATAACATCAAATCAGTTCAACTCATTAATGGTTTCAATATGACGGTAGATGACAAAAAAATTGTTATCGATAATATGATAACGGATTACAAACTTTCATTGATCTTAGATTACTAATTTTTTTAGAGAATTAGCCCGACCTCAAATG
This sequence comes from Oligoflexia bacterium, assembly GCA_043732305.1. Classification (GTDB taxonomy): domain Bacteria; phylum Bdellovibrionota; class Bdellovibrionia; order JABDDW01; family JABDDW01; genus JAYTHU01. Next base: position 3,369 of record JAYTHU010000190.1, on the reverse strand, counting down.
TGAAGCCCGAAACATTGTAAGCCTGCCACTGGCTGGCGGTCACTTGTTCATTTCTAAAGGAGAGGCCCGCCACGAGAGGTCCCCAGTGCCCTTCGACTCCTAAACTAATTTGGTCTATTCCGAATGTGATGGAAGCGGAAGCGATTTTATCGATGTGATAAATACTAGACCAAGAAAATCGATGGAACAGATCTTGATACTCAGATCCGACAGCTAAATGGATTGTACTACGCATTTCGCGCCACCCGGCAATGTCCGAGCTAAACCCAATGTCCGATGTAATAAGTCCTGGCACCGGAGTTCCCGACTGAATCACGGGAACATTGGAAAGCGACCATGCGATTTTAGGATTCCATTCATCATCCCAAGAATAAACAAGCCCCGGCTCCAAATAAAGAACACTCTGATGCTGAATATTAACAATGCTGCTGTCCACGAAGGCATCGAGCGCATCGAACTGCTGGTAGACATAATCTCGACTGACGTATCGAGTTTGTAATCCCAATTGAAAGTGTTTGTCGCCCGATGAATATAAACCAACCTTGCCAAAAATCTCAGACTCCTTATAAGCAAGAACAGAAATTTGAGGGAACGCAGAATTAGTCGTGAGGTAAGCCACTCCCGCCCGGAAGGGAACATAGCCGACAGCCCACCAATCATTTTGATACCAAATTGAGGCAGCAGCTTTTCCAACAAGCGGTGTATTCTGACCCAGTAAACTGTCAGCGACTCCAACCACATTCTTATCTTCTATCTTTAAGCGATATTGATTCAAAACATTCAGTTGATCGTTTCCGATAAGATTGATACGAAACAAATGCTTTTTCTCACTCGCCAAAAAAGCTGGATTGCAATCTAGATCTAAATAACTGGCTTCAAGTGAATAACAAGATCTACCTAAAACTGCTTGTGGAACTGTAAGCGAAGGATTATCGCCCAGCAAATCTGGAATACCACTGACTGTGCCTGCGACCGCTACTCCAGTTTGCCAAATGAAGAATAAAAATACCACTGAACGTTTTATCAACCACATTCAGGGTAGACCGGCTTAATGATGGTAGGCAATTTGACAGAGTTGTCATCGAGATGTTCTCCCAGACTTTCTCGAATTCCTTTGTTGATATCGGCAATCTGCTTTTTCATAACCTCAATTTTGGATTTTTGATTTGGATCGAACTGACTAAGTTGAACATCACCTAATATGTCTTGAAAATCCGCTTCAACATTTTTGTACCAGTTGTCTAAAGCCCTGGGCTTTACCCGGCAAGTTTCGAAAACCTGCATATGATATTTGTGATTAAAATTATATTTAAAAACCACGAGCTTGAGAATGGCCCGATATAAATATCTTCCATGAGAAAGTCCTTGAACATTCAGCACGTCAATGGCAGTCAAAACATCATCTGGCCCCTGAGTGGGCGAAGGAATCGAATCAATCACTTTGAACACGAGATTTATTTCCCATTTTAGTTTTTCGATGGGATCGAAATCGTCATTTAATTTCGCACTCTCCGCACCGCTCGCAATAATCAAACGAGCAAAGCCTGTAAAGTCACGCAAATTGATTCCAGATCTTCCTGCTAACGCCGAAGCCAAAAGGACTCGCGAATCCATATCTTGTGGAGAAGTCAGGAGGTGATCTGACAAAGAATCGATAGCTTCATCGAAATGTTTTTGATCGATCAGAGCACGGTTTTTCTCGTTGTAAATGATAGAAGGATTTGTTGTGGTTTTGTGGCAACCAGAAACAAAGACAGAAGTCATGAGAATGAGGAAGATTTTTGGCGCAATATTTCTCATAAATTTCTGGCCTTAAAAAAGGGTCATGGAAGTTTTCCATGACCCTGGCATTGATTGATTTAAAACTTAAAGTGCAATTTTAGCTGTTAGCCCAATGATGTAGTAGCTGAGACTTTCAATTGGAGTAGCGTAGTTCATTCCGTATCCATATCCGTAAGCGTAAGGGTTGTCAGTGTGATAACTGATGTTCATCGTGTAGCGGAAATCAGCACCAATCGTTATGGCTTCTGAAGCTTTCACATCGACCCCGAAAACTAATCCTCCATTGAACGCGTTGGATCCGCTGAACAGATTGTTTCCGTAATTGCTACCGTATCCGTATCCATAATTGTTGCCCTTAGATGTGTAATCTCGGCGAGTATAACCTAAGTAACCTCCTGCAATAGGGCTCACAGTGCCTTTAAGAAATCTATAATTAGCACCAGCAGTGAAATCCCATTGGTTCATTGAGGTCGAACCACCGCAATAATAACAGTAAGACTGATTTAAGATATCATAGCTGGAGTAAGTAATCGTTCCTTCAATGATCAGGCCATTAGGAAGAGTGAGATCTCCGATTCCGCCCAAAGCGAAAGCACCATTGACGTTGTTTGCGCTGGAGTAATTTCCAACACCAACGATTGAACCGATAGAAAACTTATTACTTTCTTCTTTTTTCTCTTGCAGAATATCAAGCTTGGCTGCCTTTGATAAACCAGACTCAGAGATAATTTCGCGATCAAGCTTAGGTTCCTCTTTTTGGGGAACAACAACCACCGCTGTAGCTACTGCCTGAGGCTGAGCCACGACGCCAGCTACTGGAGCCGCCTGAGGTTGAACAACTACTGGCGCTGCCGTGGTTGCAAGAGGAGTTAAAATCTTATCTACGCGTTCTTTTTCAGAATTCAAACGATCATCTTCTAATTTTTCAATTAGGCGATTGTCATTTTGATGTTCCACTTCTTCACGCTGTTTGCGAAGTTGATCGGCGCGGGATTCTTTAACCGGAGTGGCATCAACGTTAGTTGTAGGCTGCTGTAAAATATAAATGGGTGTGGTCTGTTGTTGCTGCTGATTTACCGGAGCTTGATTCGCGGCCTGAACCTGCTTGACTTGCACTTTAGTGGCATCAATGGTGACTACGGCTGCATCATTCTGCGCTGAAATTTTAGATCGTCTGGGAGTTTGGTCCGCATCGTCTTCCAAAGTTTGCTTTGCACCACGATTGTAGTCTTGAGCAAAAACTGGAGCTGCGGTATTGATTACCAAAAGCATTCCAAATACGAACATCGCTTGATTTTTCATAAATCTCCTTAATGAGAATAGAGTTACGAACTCCTAGAGAGCAATGTCCATGCCCGGTGTTTAGCACTGTGCTCTTTAGGATTTAAGTTGCCGAGATTATTTAGATATAGTTGAAGCTGGAAGTCCCACGGAAGTCTTAAGAATGCCAATTTTGGGAGGAGGTTTGGCGCGAATTTGTCACTCGAATAACCCTCTCCGTAATTAGTTGGGGTTTGGCATAGTGTAGTAAAAATCGTCAGTGTTTATATGGTGATGGTTTAGGTAGCCGCAACGTTGAAGGATTTT
>JAYTHU010000189.1:0-2972 GCA_043732305.1 Oligoflexia bacterium | reverse complement strand
TCAGTGCAATCAGTGTATATATAATTTAATAACTATATAAGATATATATACCCTATAGGGATATGCACACATATTACATATGTAAATAACTGGGGCGGCTATGGGTGTGCAAATGCACTGATTGCACTTTGGCATGACTCAGTGTCCAAAACGGAGTGCTCGGTCTTGCCTATCCCACTCTTCGAAAAGCTTGTCGACAGGATCGCGTTCAGGTTGGGCTAGGTGAACGACGATGTGGATTGGCAACTGAGGTTGGGGTTTGATGGCTGCGATTGAAGGAGCCCCGGTTTCTGAGCGTTTCGCGTAGATCTGAATGTGGTGAATGATTGTGAAGATGAGAAGTCCAGCCCCGATGGATTTTACCAGAAGCCATTTCGATTTTTCGGAATCTTTAATTACCAATTTCATGACGCGCCTCTTTTGGTTTTCCGGCACCGAAATGCCAGAAGTGGTTTCGAATTTTGGAAAGTGAGTTAGCAGGGGTTAGGTCTAGTGACAGTAAACGTCTGTGTATGTGTAGTTCCCGTGAAGGTCATACATGGGTTGAGACCGGCAAGATCTTGAAATGCGGTCTTGCGCTGAGGGCATGTTTTGCGCGCTTCGAGACTGCCCGGCTTGTGGGTTGAACAGGTTGCCGGAAGAGTCTCCGTTATTTGTTTGAACGATTTCGATGCGCCCGGCCTTATCGACCAGCTTTAGGGCAAGTTCCCGGTCCATTTCTGTTTTTTCATGGGCACAAGATGCAAGTCCGAGCGAAGCAGTGATGAGACAAAGTTTGATAAGATTCTTCATTTTAGATCTCCTTGGTTTTTGAATGCAAAATTAAGTTTCATTGAATTATATAATTCGCGCTGTTCAGACTTTGGGACCGGCTTGATTTCGCCCGAATGCTCGATGTTTTGCCAAAGTAGTCGGTTAAATGCAGTCTGCTCACCCAAAGTGTAAACACCGTGAGTGAAAGCGCTGAAAATAACCAGCCCTATTAAAACAAGACTTGCTCGCCTAAGATTCTTCATGAGACACTTCCTTTCAATGGCAGATTCACAAGATCCAAAAAAACCGGGCAGTGTGTGGGAGAACATGTATAACAACGTGGCTGGACAATTTTCTGCTCCACCGCCGAAAGAATACACCCCGGAACAGCAAGCGTATCTAGACCGAATCTCGCCAAGCAAAACAAAAATAAAATCGTATGGGATCGATAAGACTTTCGGCCCCGGAGATCAGAAGTAGACTTTACCGAGTCGATCACCTTCCAAAACTCACGTTTGAATTCTTTCGAAGTCGCTTTCGGAGTCCAGTCGAATTCGTCACCGATCAAGATAATGAAGTCATGTTCAGCTAAGTCTTTCGCAAGATCTTCAGCGGTCACGTTTTTGCGCTCAAGATGCTTATCCTTGATATACTCAAAGTAAAGTTTTGAAAGTTTCATGATTCACCCTTTGCTTTCTTGATTACCAATTCAACTTCATGCGCAGATTGCAGTTTATTTGAGAGGAGTAAAGTTCTGTGTGCAAGTTCTAATGCCTCAAGCATTTCGGGTGCCGCTGCTATTAGTTTGGCGTCTTGATCTGTGCCTTCCTCTAATATTGCAATATACTTTCGTGGGCTATCTAGTGTGTGAAGCTTAGTCTCGATAATAGTTTTGCCACTAGTCTGATAAGCCTTCCAAGGGCCCTTTGTGTGTTTCATACGCCCGCCTTTAAGAAACATTCAATGTCTCGATAAGTGTGTTTTATTTTCAAAAAATCATTGCAAAGTATTGAGCGTTTCATTTTATAACCTTTCCGAAAGTGCTTCTCTAAGTTCTGAAACTAGAGAAGTGATTATATTTTCTCGTTCACGTTCTGATAATTTAAATTTGGCAGCAGTTGAGCCAACTTTCTCAGCGAGGTAGTCAATGAAAATACTTGCACCCTGCCGATTATAAATCTCAAAAATTGTCTGAACATCTCGAGGAACATTTTCTGAGTCACCGTATTTTTTTATAATGCTGGAAGTGTAATTGTTTTTCATTTTAGTTTTCTCCACGAAGTGCGGCTACGAATAAAGTCCATTTTGTTTTTGCATTCTCAAGACGTTTTTCAGATGCGAATGCTCCTTTGCCTTTGCCAACACTGAATTTAAGAGTGAAACTATAGGAAAAACGAACACCAGTTTTGATTGCCTCCAAATAGTCTTGACGACACAACAGATCTGAATGTGTTTCAATTTCTAAAATTTGGCCTCGAGTAATGAGAAGTTTTATAAAACCGTATTTAGAATCAATCCAATCATACCCACCATTTATATGTAGTTTTTTAATAGTGATTTTAGGATTTAATACAGCTTCCTTAATGCGGTCACTGTATTCAAGTGGCTGGTTATGTTTAGTTGCTTTGAAAGCATTTATTTTTTGAGAGATAATCATGGGAACATCCTTTCGGAAACTCAACACTTGATTGTGTTGACATATAACTTATCGGATACAGAATACCAAACTTGAGAGTATTTTAATAGTATTTTAAAAATAAATTCTCAAAATGAGAATGAATCATTCACTCAATATATAAGTGCAGGGCACTCTGCTTCGGACCGCGTTCCCCTAAATAAAAATCCCCCATCCGCGATCCATCGATCCCCGGCGCGCGATCCAACTCATGCAATCACAAGCACCGCATCGTGTACTTTGAATGGGGACCATCGTGGTGCGAAGTTAATAAGTGAGGCGGGCGGATTCAATAAGTGAGGCAGGCGGTTCATGGGTTAGCAGGGGGGTGAGGGGTCCATGGCTGTTAGATATTATGTGCCGCCGACCGAGAATTTTTAACAAAAAATTTTTAATCAATTCCCTCAAACCACGAACCGCGCTACAAAAACAAGTGAGAGAGAAATATGACTGGAGTGGGGTAAAGTGAAGCACAGAGAGTTTACTTATCGAGGCGTAGATTTCATTGACAAAAAAGCTTATCTTGCAGCTCTGGAGTTGATTG
>JAYTHU010000188.1:0-25939 GCA_043732305.1 Oligoflexia bacterium | reverse complement strand
GGATATGAGGTCTCTATCAACGGTTCCTTCGCCTGACCCCAACGCCATTTTCTATCCAAATCCAGGAGTCATCGACATTGTCGAGCCCGGAACGTATACGAACGTTGTGGCAATGGCCGGACCTAGGGGAATGTATAAAAACTTTTATTCCTTACTTTTAGGAACAAACCTCATCTCCGATGGCGGAATGTGGCGTGGCGGAAAATCACTCCTGCTTATTGAGGGAAACTTCATTGGGCAGGGGCCGGATAACGTGGCCGTCATTAATTTTATAATCCTACTCACCCAACAAGCCAAACTTTCTGGCGGACAAGTGGTTGTTCTTTTGGGCGAGGAAGAAGCTCGACTGCTGGCAGATCCGGTGAATTACAAGAATGACGGATTGAAAGCGGACCTCAAAAAATTGAATCTGACGGCAACTCAATTTATTAGTCCTGTGGCTCCGGTCGGAGTCACCACGCCAGGAACTTTTCTGAGATCACTTCCTATTGCAGCAAAAATTGGGCACTGGTTGTTTATTTCATCTGGGCTATATCCTGAGGTGACTTGGCCGCAGTTTTCCTATGTGACAAAAATTCTTTTGAGTCAGGATAAATACTCAGACAAAGTGATTTTAGGATCTGGTTCTGTTTTAACGGCAAAAGATTGGTGGAAAGATCCCAAAATCATCGAACTTCTTTCTCGACGATTGATCTTCAATAATTTTGCCGGAGTGGTATTCGGAAATCAAAATCAAGCGTTCGGACAACCAACTGAAATCAGAAGTTTCGGTGGTAGATTTATCAAGATTGACGTAGGCATGGGACCAGATGAAGGTTCAAACCCTGGTAGGCTCTTGATATTCCCAGTGCCCAAGCAAATGGAAAGCATGGGCTTCCCCACTCTTAAGACCATGGGACCATCTGGTCAGATAGTCCCACTGCCTTTGAACTAAAGATTAAATCCTGAGCACGTTTGCAGGCTCACAGTGAACAATATCAAAATTCTCGTCTAAACGAATACGAGATTTGAAACCTTCCGTATAGCCATGAAAAAAACCGAGACTGTTTTCTGGAAATTTCCAGCAAAAATAACCGACACCGCAGTCAAAATCTACAAGCCATAATCCTTTGGGTTCTCCACCAAGTTTTTCAACTTTGGATTGCCATTGGTCGACAAGAAGATTTATATCTTTTTCCAGTGCTTTTCTTTTTTCGCTTGTTTCTTCACCAAGGGCTTCAAGAATTGGTAAAATCTGATTTACCTTCTGTCTTGATTCCTCAGTTACTTTCTTGACGATCGGAAGAAGCTGTCTTGCTTCTCTGAGAGTAAGAACTCTCTTTAGATTAAACGGAAATACGCTCCCCATATTCCACCCCCTTGTTTTCCCCAACTGAGTATCGTTCCCAATTTCTAAAATTCTCAACAAATTATATTTGAATTGTATTGTTTCTACTGCTTACAGAAAATTACTTGCGACGACTTCTGGTGACGGCCACAACTTGTGACCCGAGAAAGAAAATGATCATGAAAACAATAGCCGCAATTAGAAGGTACTTTAATATGTTGCCGAAACTAAAAGTTGTGTCGGCTTCACCGTTAACACCTTGTATCCTCTTACTTTTTTCAAATGCGGGGTCCCTCGCAGCCACCAAATCTTTATTATTCGCCGGAACGGTGACATTTTGTTTTTTGTTTCCCCATTCTTGGTCATCAGCTTCGACCATCGCCCGCCGGCGTGAACTGCCACGCGAAGAGCTATGGTTTCCTTCCCAGCCTTCGCCTTGTTGGGCGCTAGTGCTGTAGCCATCGCTTCCGGTTGCCCCCGGCTTTTCTGCAGATTTCGCAGCTGCGGCCAAAGCTCCTTTGCCACTACTGCTGTTGATGGGAATTAGACCTGAAGAATGTTCGTTGGCTCTTCCACTTGAGCCTCCGGCTCCCGCGGTGGAAGATGCATGTTCGCCGTTAGAAGGAGACTTTTTCCCCGGGCTGCTACCACCGGAACTTGCGCCTGATCCTGGTTTGATTTGCCCTACTTGTAGATTGAACGAAGGCTTTTGACATGCCTCGGAGTTATCTCCGCCATCGGGAAGAATTCCATTCTTTACTAGGCAACCTAAGTAACTACCTGACCCCACGAAATAAGCATTAGCGTATTTTTGAAACGCAGTATTGAATTGATAAATAATCCCGCCCAATAGTCCGAGAGCGATAACTAAAAGAAGAATATATTCCAATAGCGCTTGGCCCGCCTGGCTTTGAATTATTTTTTCTTTGAATTTTTCGACGCCGTCCTTGGGTCTCATCACATAAGCTTAACAAGAATTTTGGGAGCCGTCAGAACCAAATCGCGGGTGAAAATATTTCGCCAGACCTTGGTCTGCTTATGTCAGGCTGCCAAGATCCGCGGCCTCGTCGAGGCGTCAATGGGCGCGTGGGGTGACTGTGTAAAAATTGAAATATTGTTTTTTGCCACGAGATCGTTCGTTTAAGCCTTCTTCGGATAAATTTAGAGAGGCGGGTTTTGTCGATTGATACCAGGATGGTTTTTCAAATCGAATTCGAGTGAGTGCTAGTGACCCCAACATTAATTTTTCGCCTGAGCTTATTAGCTTTTGAATCGCTTGATCTCCAGAAAGCAGGGGCTGATCTAGCAAAACTTTCCCAATGGCTCTTGCCGCTAGTGGGGATGCCATAGACGTTCCAGATGCGAGCTTCAAGCCAGTTTCAGCTTTGCATTTTAGGCCGAGATAACTAAAAAAACTGGATTCTTGATCGGGGTTGTTTAGCGCTTCCACAGAAGCGTCGTCACACATTTTTGATGGGTAAAGAGATAAAATATCTACGCCTGGAGCTGCCAAGTAAGGGCCCCCGGCAAGAATGATGTTTGAGAATGAAGCTAATTTATTTCCGGCATCGGTTGCACCCACACACAAGACGTTTGCTTCGGCGACACCGCAAGGGAGTTGCACGACAGAATCACCATCGACCCAACCATTTTCATTTCCAGCCGCCGCCACAAAAACAACGTCTGGATGCTTTTTTACGAAAGCTTTCAGGCGAGCGGTACGCAAAATTTGCTTTTGCAAATCCTCAGCTGAACTTGCACTCGTGCCTCCACCGCCTTGGCGTTTTTTTACTATCGCCAGAGACATGTTGATTACTCTTGCCCCGGAAGCTGTCGCCATTTCGAGAGCTCTAAAAATATTCTCATAAACCACTTTTTCTTTGTCGATGAACTGATTCATAACAATGTTGGTGGGGAGAACGCGAAAGCTCATAAGGCCAAGAGCAGGTTCGTCATAAACCATCAGCCCGCTCACATGGGTTCCATGAAATGCTTCTTCTGAATGTTCTTGTTCTAAATTTCTTTCTGATTCAAAAAATCTAGAAAGTTCCGGAAAAAGTTTCTGAGCATTTTGTGCGTTGGTGCGTCCGAGTGCAGTTCTGGTTTTAGTTGAAATGTCGGCGGCGGGGTTAATGTCTGCCGTTCTAGCTACATAGGGGGCGGGCCAAGTGTCTTGGCCAATAAAATCGTAGCCGGCGCCGGTGGGCTCGCCATGACTATCAAGCGTGAAATGAATATTATTTAATATAAGTGGGTGGTTGTAATCGGTTCCAGAATCAATAACGGCCATTAAAATTTTGTGGCGAGCGTTATTCGCCACGAAGTTTCTGGAGGTTGGTTTTGGATTTACAAAAGCAAACTGCGCCTGAGTCATTTTGCTCTGATCGTCTACTTCCTCGCATGCCGCAATTGTGAGAACCGCTAAGCCTAAGAGACAGAATAAAACGCTGGTGCGAGATTGGAACCACATATATTTTTCCCCTTTTTTTCCATAATTATTAGAGAAAAAATCCCATTGTGAGTCAATCTCTATTTGGGTTTGCGGAGGTTTCGTGATAATTATGGAGAATGATTTTAGCACAAGTTATCGAATCAGTAGTTTGTACAGTTAAGGATGAAAGTTTTCGCGGAAGGAAAATTTTTGTGGTGCAGCCTGTTGATGAAAAACTGAGCCCCAGCGGCGCTACTTTTTTAGCCTTTGATGATACACAGGCCGGCCCAGGAGATTTAGTTATTATTTGTCGCGAAGGTAACGGTTGTCGGCAGATTTGGAATCTGGACCAAGCGCCAGTGAACTCAGTGATAACAGGTATCGTAGACCAGATTCACGTCCCGGACCTTGCTGTTTAATTATTAGAGAGTGATAATGAAATGAATGAGAAATAATTTATGAAAATTTTGCTATTTCTATCCACCTTTTTTCTAGTCACTTCTTCGCTTCACGCAGATGACATTGAAGCGCCTGCAAATCTAAGCGTTGCCACTTTATGCAAAACATTTCAAACCGTAAGAGCTAATTACTGGAAAAATTATAATTTAAGCATTCAAATTCAGGCTGAACAAAAACTCACAGAGCAAGAAAAAGCCATGGATGATTTTCAAAAATCCCAAAACGCCAATGCTCGAGAACTTCTGAAGAAGGTACTCGTCAAACAAATGGAAATATTGAAGCAAATGGGCGGCGCCGAAGCGTTACTCAAAGAAGCATCGAAAAATTTCAATGGCCTGCAGCTCGCGGTCGATGGTGTTAAGAGCGCGGATGTTTGTAACGAAACCGATCGGGCCATAGATACTTTCGGCAAAATTAAAATTTTATCTCCAGAGTGTTTGAAAAATAGAAGTGTCCAACGTGCAATTGTAACGTATCAGCAACTGAGTGGTCTCGAGTTGATGGGAAAAGTTAATGTTCAAGTTGAGAAATCGTTAGCTATAGAAATGCCTGGTTTTAAATTTAACGCTGCTTCTCAATCTTTTACTGTGCCGGTCAATCATCCTGACACTACTAAAAATCTTCGACTTGTGATTTATCTCGATGTTCCTGTCGTGAGTACTGAAAGAGCAGCTCAAAAAATATCTATTACCAATTTAGAACTTAAAGCCAGGCTTGTTCATATTATTGGAATCAATGACCCAATGGTGGCGTTTAGTCTGGATGGTAGATACGATTACAAAGTTGAGATTAATAGTTCCGTCGTGTCGACGGTGCCTTCGAGTAAAACTCCCCGCAGTTTTCAGGAGTACGTTTTGGAATCAGGCAAACTTAAGGATGAGTCCGGAAAAATTAGAGACGACTTTTCAGTTGAAGCCTGTGATGCCACGACAGCCGCCGATGAAAAGCAACGGGACAATTTCCAGCGTGCATTTAAAAATGCTCCGTCGGGATCCGCTCACTAAAACCACTGACTTTCTTTAAAAAAATTTATACAAAAATTTTAAGAACGTGCATACATTTCATTGCTTGGTTTTCTGGACTGAAAAATTATCGTTTGGAGAAAATGCGGTTGTCAAACACGGCAGTCGTAATAATCATTCCGACTCGGAAAGCGGGACCGTACTTTACTAACGGTCCCAGACCCAACGATGAGATCATCCGCATTCCTGGCAGAAATGCCGATCGGTTCAGTTTTTAATTTTTAAAGTTCTATATGGATCGAGATCCAATTTGATCGACCAAGCCAACGACGGCGGCATCAACAGGAGCGAATTTATTTTGAAGTGCCAGACTGGCTTCACGGCTCGCAACCCAGGTAACGACATCTCCGGGCCTTGCTCCGATAGGATCCGCCGCACAAATTATACCGCCTACTTCTTTCAAATTTTCATCTAGAGGTTGCAAAAGCAAAAGAGTTACTCCCGCGAGGCTGGGATCTTTTTGAGAAGCCACACACAGTCCAACGATTTTTCCTAAATGCATACGGCACCTCTCACAAAATTCATCATGAGTTCTCAATAGGTAGATTAAAGAAATGAGCGAGGAAATCCTGATGTGGGTTGGCGACAATTTCTGATCTCAAAAATGTTCCGCGAGTAACTAGACTGTTTTGGACTGCTTCCACGGCGGCTTGCAATTCTTCTAATTTGCCGGTCAGGAAGTAAAACGATTTACCGCCGATCCCGCGTGCAATACGCAGGTCAATTAAATTTACATTTGCCATTTTAAGAGCGGTGTCTGCACTTAAAAAGCCGGAGGCGATGGTAGACACTTCTATAATAGCCACGCTTTCAGAAACTTGAAACCGGTTCTGCGAGTACAATGCGGGCAGAACCTGTTCGTGCAACTGAGGAATGTAAACTTCGTCGAGGATAAAGCTTCCGCCAGAAATTTCGGAGATATTTCTAATTTCATTGCGAGCTTCTTCGATACTGGCTTCATCGCCATTAAGCAAAATAAAAAATTTGCCAGGAGTGAGTGCGCTGCCTTCAAGAATTTTGACCGGAGCTTTTTTAACTGCTTTATCTATCAGAGCATAGCCTAGCGCTATGCTTGAGATTTCAAATACTAAAACCGCCGGACCGAAAATCATACGATCCTAAAATGATCTTTGAGAGTGCAGCGTCTGATGCGACTAAAACTAACAGCGGTGGTCATTCCCTCTCCTGTTGGAGAAGCGATTGTCATCGAAGTAAATCCTTCGCCACCAAGTCCGAGTCCGGCAAAGCTAGGAGCGTTTTTCACGAAAATGCTGGTATTTATTTCTCGAGCCATAAGACTGAGATTATCAATGTTGCGAGAATGCATGACGGCGGTATGGCCAAAACCATGTTCTACTCTTTTAGCCATTTGGACGGCGTCAAAAACATTGGGCACACGCACCAGCGGAATTACCGGCATGAGTAATTCCACTTGGACAAAGGGATGATCTTCATTTGCAACTTCGCAGAAAATCAAACGGACTTCATCGCCAACAGGAATCCCAATTTCATTCAGTATAACGGAAGCATTTTTTCCAACAAATTTTTTCGCTGGATATTTGCCATCAACAACGACTTTTTCTAAGCGTCGAGTCTGTTCGCTAGAAAGTTTATAAGCGCCAAAAGTTTTCATGTATTCCATTAGCTTATCCGCAATGGCACTGACCGCGATAATTTCCTTTTCTACAATGCAGACAATATTGTTATCTAAGCTTGCGCCCGCAATAATATCTCTTGCGGCTTTGGCGAGGTCAGCTGTTTCATCAACGACCACTGGTGGATTTCCAGGTCCAGCACCGATGGTTTTTTTTCCGCTCAGCATGGCTTCTCTGACGACGCCAGGACCACCTGTCACAACCAACAATCTAACGCCTGGATGGCGCATGAGTTCTTTTGCGCTTTCAATTGTGGGATCTCGCATGACTGTCACACAATTTGCGGGACCACCAGCTTCTTGAATAGCTTGATTGATAACGTCTACGGTTTTCGCACAAACTTTTTTTGCACTGGGGTGGGGATTAAAAACAACGGCATTTCCCGCAGACAAAATGCTAATCGTATTGTTGATGATCGTTTCGGTGCAATTGGTCGTAGGAGTGATAGAACCCAAAATTCCGAACGGTGCATACTCTACAAGAGTGAGCCCGTCGTCCCCAGTAAAAACTTGAGGCTTCAAGATCTCTGGGCCAGGAGTTTTGTTTATGACTAAAAGATTTTTTTTAATTTTATCTTCAACGCGTCCCAAACCTGTCTCTTTGACTGCTTCTTCGGACATCCATTGAACTTGCGTGCGTAATTTTAGGCGAAGTTTTTCAATTATCGTTTTTTTATGTTCAAGTTTTAGTCGGGACCATTCATGAAAAGCAACTGTTGCCGCTTCCACGCAACGATCGATGCTGGTGAATACTCCGCGATTTGAAATTAGAGAAGGAGATTCTTGATTTAACTTGTTCATCACCTCGGAGACAAGGCGACTTATTTCTTCATTATTTACCAAAGGCCACTTCGTCATTTAAAACCAGAGTGTCCACAATGGCCATGATCACGGCATCGACGGGTTTATTATTAGTGGCTTCGGTCTGACGAGCAGAACTGCCCGAAGCAAAAAGAATTACCTCGCCGACGCCCGCACCCACGGAATCAATGGCGACAATCATGGCGCCACTGTTTTCACCGGTGGGTGTAGTGGGTTGGACCAAAAGCATTTTCAGTCCAGTTAGTTTTGGATCTTTAACGGTGGCCACACAGGTGCCCACCACTTTTCCAATCAACATTATTTTGTATTACGTTTAATCCGGCCAAGGGGCAAAACTTGGTCAATGTTGCCATGGGGGCGGGGAATCACATGCACGCTGACGAGTTCGCCAACTTTTTCTGCAGCTTTGGATCCTGCTTCGACAGCTGCTTTCACGGCAGCGACATCACCACGAACAATGGCTGTAACAAATCCGCCACCAATTTTTTCGTATCCAACGAGTTCTACTTTTGCCGCTTTAACCATAGCGTCGCAGGCTTCGACCATTCCAACAAAACCTTTGGTCTCGATCATGCCTAAAGCGTCTGATGACATATCCATTTTATATTTCTCCTTAGCGAGATGTTCTTAGCCAATTCCTGTGATATTTTCTAATGCCTTGATAGCTGCTTCTCGAGCGGAATCGATTTCGCTTTCAGAGCCCGACATCCAAAGTCTGCCGAAGGCGCCGAAAGGTCGAACTTCCACGAGACTAATGTTCGCGGCTTTTTCTGCTTCGTTTGCCGCATACGTGATGTAACCCGCAGGTTCTGTTTCCAAAATGAAAAGCGATTGACCGGGAAGAAGCATATTTCCCCATCGATTGCTATTCACGATGATGGCGTGATCTGGTTCCACGTGTCTGATAACTTGGTTAGAAACAATCTTTGGTTTCTGTCTTTGCTCTTCTTTAAGTCCAAGAGTGTCGAGAATGGCTTGGCCAGCTTGACGAACTTCACCTTGATCACTGTGATGAACTTCTAAGAGACCAAAGGCTCGCTCAACGATTTGCATGGCTGGTCGGACTTTGGTCGACTTCAGTGCGACGTCAGTCACCGTGTTGATGGCTATTCCGGGCGCGATCTCCACATACAATGCGGCATCGCCGGGAATTGGTAAAAACCCGCGAGCCGTAGTCCCGACATAAGTCGCGAGTTGCGGCTGCAGTGAGTCGATAAACGAAAAAGTTTTAAGAATGACTTTGCTCATTGGCCGACCCTAGCACGGCAAAAAAATCCGAGTCAATGTGAGAGTGACATGTTATGATATTTATAACCGTTTGAGCTGACTTAGCTCGGGAAACGGCTACTCAAGGAGGAGTTAGAATGTTGCATTTTCGAAATCACAAGTTGGTCCCTCGGGCCTTATTGACGCTCAGTTTACTGGTGGCTCTGCCACTTTTTGCTGATGGTTTCCCAAACGGTGACCCGGCCGAGGTTCCCGACTCTTTCGGAGAAGCAGTAGCCATCTCCCGCACCGCTCCTCCTCAAATAAAACACTATGCTACATATGAAGCTTCTGTGAACTGTGCGCCAGACGCGAACGGGGAACGGAATTGCACTGGCGGAGAAAATTCCAGCACATGTTTCGCTTTAGATAATCCAACTCTCGTTAAAGATGAAACCCTGAACGGCTTTCA
Source organism: Oligoflexia bacterium (assembly GCA_043732305.1). GTDB lineage: Bacteria > Bdellovibrionota > Bdellovibrionia > JABDDW01 > JABDDW01 > JAYTHU01. The sequence continues at coordinate 16,546 of JAYTHU010000188.1, read as the reverse complement.
CTATGAAACAAATGTGTATCGCGTGAAAAATCCAAGTTACCGCTGCTCTTCCAAGAATCAGCCGTCACCTTCGGACTTAGAACTCATTCCTAAAGACAACGGTTTCAAGAAAAGGATGAATTTGTATAAAGGAAGACTCCCACAGGAGAAAATGTTTAACATTCCTGATGGGGCCATGGTGAACCTTCCCGTTCCAGCCAAAGGTTACGTTAGAAACTATGCTGAGCATATTCTTTATGATCCAGTGTTCGGAAATCATTATTTTTTGACGATTGAAAAAAGCGACGATGGAAAGCCTGTGGCGCGCATCAATATTCAAAAAGTAGGTGTTCTCAAAGATGATAAAGATCCCAACGGCAAAGGTTATCTTGAGTGGTCTACCCGCACGGACATTGAAACGGAAGCTTCTTTCCAGATGGATGGTTTGACTCCCGTTCCACAAATATTTAGAGCCCCAATCGCACCAAGCGTGGCAGATGATGTTGGCACTCCCGTTCCCGCGCAGATGACCAAAGAAACTTTGGTGAAAAAATTTGCTGAGGTTGAAGGTTGCCTTCCTCCCGACGTGGATAAATTGACTGAAGACATGGCAAATTTGGCATGCAAGACAATCAACAGCAATGCCTCCAAAAGTTGCGCTTATGCAAAATTTTGTAAAGCAAAACCTAACTGCACTGTTGATTCTTGCTACAGACAGTACGCAAGTGTGATGTCTAATGTTGCTAAGTTGAGAGAAAAACAAGTGACCGCTAGACAAGCAAATGCTACTGCCAACCGATCTGTAACAGCCGCAAAAGCCAAGTGCTTAACGGATGAAAATGTCGCTACTTCCAAATCTCTTGAAGAGGCTAATTCAAAACTCGCCCGAACATCCAAGGCTCTTTTAGAAGCAAATAAGGCTCTCTACGACATTTTAGATGCGAACCTTCAAGAATCTGAATCTAGTTCTTGCACGACATTTGATTTGAAAAAATCCAAAGAGCAAGCTGGTCGAGAAAAGAAACAAGATCGTAGTCGTGTTAACGATTATGAATATGTGGCCAAAGATTTTCAGCACAATTACGAAAGTTTTAAAAGTCTTCGTGAATCATTTAGAGCTGCGACAAATTTGTGTGGAGTAGGGGGGGCAGCACCGTCTGCTGTCGAAAGCCCCAAGAACCACGGGCGCAGCGTGAATGCTGATCCACATACTGGCGGTTCTAAAATAGATAATTAAGGGAGCCCGTAGAGGGATTCCAAATCATCAACGAGTTTCAGATCCGGCAAATCTTTGCCGGATTTTTTTTCTTCTAAGCCATCCCCACTCGCCACAACTTGTTTGAAAGACCTTTGACTGATCAATTCGATAGCGTGTGGTTCAGAGTCAGAACTTGGGTTTACTGCCACATTCATTCCCTTGGGGGCATCGCTGATTTTTTCAGCCATCAGCTGAGGAACTTTGCTTTTCACAGGAGTTGCGTCGGCGACGGATGTTTTGGGCATTGGAGCATTTAAACTTTTGATTTGAATTTTTCCATCCCAGAGTGAAATCTCATCGGTGGATCTGTCGCCTGGCTTATCTGCTGCGCGAACTCTCACGCCAAGTGTTTGTGCGGCGGCACCCTCGGGAACAATCGAACTCTGAGGAGTAGTGATTTCATGATCGCCGAGTCTTTTGTAAAGAATGAGAACTTCACCATTGAAAACTTGAAGCTTTGAATGATCGCGGTTGGCAAACTTAGTAAGTCTGACTTTGGTTTTTTCTCCAAGTCTGTAAATAGCTAAGCCTGGAACTCTGATCACGGCAGAAGATTTATCGCCGGTTTCTAAAACATCACCTTCTTTAACTCCAGAAAATTCGGGAGCAGCAGTGCCGTTGTTAGTGATCGTCCCACTGAGTTTCAAAATTTGATTCACAATGATCACACCTTTGAATTTGTGATGCTTGCGTGCTTCGGCTGGGGAAACGTCCAAAAGGAGGATAAAGAGTTCAATGAGTGCAAAAACAAATATTGTAGTTTTCAATGTACGTTTCCTTTTAAGTTCTATTACTTTTTGTTTGGCTCAGTGGGCCTAGGTAGTTCAAAAATATCCCCGGTGGTTCGAACATAGTTTGGTCCACTCAATCGACCCACAAGTTTTAATTTTTTCAGATCGATGTGATAATCGGAGGTAATCAAGTCGTTGTCACAGTGAAACTGCACCACCACTCCCACAATCAAAGTGCCAGAGCCGGGCCCTTCGCCCATTTCAACCATCGTGTGCAGTTTGCATTCCATAGCGATGGGACTTTCCAAAACGCGCGAAGGTTTAACAATCACGCTTGGTGCTTCCGTCAAACCTGCGCTTTCAAATTCACTCACACCGCGAGCATAATTCGCACTGGTTTGATTCATGCGCTTGGCAAGAATTTCTGGAACAACATTTATTACAAATTCTTTGTTCAAACGAATATTTCGAACAGTGTCTTTGGTTTCACCAGTGGGTTTCTGCATAGGAGAAAAAGCCACCGTGAGTGGACGCGAGCAAACTCCCATGAAAAAACTGAATGGTGCAAGGTTGCTTATGCCGTTTTCATCTAAAGTAGAAACCCATGCGATTGGGCGGGGTAAAACTGAACCCGTGAGGATTTTATAGGCATCTTGATGTGACAAAATCGCGGGATCAAAATGCATCTGTTTTACTCTCTCCAACTCAAATGATAATCGGCCCACTCGCATCCGCGAGCGGCTTCTGTCGGATTTAATGGCTTGTAGGTATCAACCATCACCGCGTACTCAGTGGTTTCCGTTTTTTTGGCTGCGCCTTCTTTGGCTCCGGGATGTGGTCCGTGATGAATTCCAAACGGATGAAATGTCACCATTCCAATGCCCATGTTTTTTCGAGAGAAGAAATCTCCATCGTGATAAAAAATCACTTCATCGCAATCAATATTTCGATGATAAAAAGGAACACGATTAGCTTCTGGATCTGTTTCAAAGGGGCGAGGTACAAAACTGCAAACCACAAATCCGCGGCCAATGAAAGTCGAGTGTACCGATGGTGCTAAATGATAGCGGGGACTGACCACGGGTCTGAAATCTTTGATATTTACTTTCGTGATACATAAATCACCCTTCCATCCCACAACATCGAGCGGATGAAAATCATAAGTGACTCTAGTGAATTCGTTCTGGCGTTTGATTCGCACTTCAAAACTACCTTTTTCATCATGCGGAGCGGGCTCGGGAGTTTCCATCATGCCGATATCAAAAAGGGCGTGGCGTCCGAGGAGTCCTTTTTCTGGAAGATTCACTTCGCCAGCGGCTTCAATCGCTAAAATTTTGTTTGCGCCATCAGCCGTGAGTTTGAATGTTGTCCCTTTGGGTATAACAACGTAGTCGCCTCTTTTATATTTCAGCACACCAAAATCGGAATCTAATGTCCCAGATCCTTCATGAATAAAATAAATGAGATCCCCATCACCATTGCGGAAAAAGTATGGCATTTCCCCTTCAGGCTGCATGAATCCAATTTTAACATCAGCATTTTCTAATAAGTAGGTGGGTTGCCATCGATCTATTTGCGGGCGTACTTCAAGAGCATTGAAGCATTGTGGTTTGCACGGGCCTTCGATTTTGGTCCAATTGGTGGGCGGATGCGTGTGATAAAGATGACTGGCTCTCCCATAGAAACCTTTGCGCCCATGTTCATCTTCATAAGTGCCTTCAGGTATAGCCACATGAGCTTGACGAGAAAACTTACCTTTTTCTAAATGAAACATTACCTGCCGCTCCCTCTCGCTGGCTTTGCTCCAACGGTATTTTTCAAAATTCCAAGTTTTGAGATTTCTAATTCAACCACATCGCCAGGTTGAATCCATTTGTCTAATTCTAAACCGCAACCGCCGCCCACTGTCCCTGAACCAAAAACATCTCCGGGATAAAGTGTTTCATCAATCGAAACATGAGAGATCATTTTTGCGAAGCTCCAATAACGTGATCCGGAATTTCCGCGTGACCATTCTTTGCCATTCACACGAGCGACCATTTCTAATTTTTCGTAATCGCCAATCTCATCTTGGGTGACTAACCATGGTCCAACAGCTGTCGCAAAATCTTTTCCTTTGGCGGGGCCCAATCTGCAAATCATTTCTTTGGCCTGAATATCACGAGCGGAAAAGTCATTCATGATCATGAACCCGTAAATATTTTCGCGTGCGGATTTTTCGGAAATGTTTTTTCCACATTTCCCGATCACCGCAGCTAATTCTAATTCGTAATCTAATTTTTGAGTGTAGACCGGCCAGGGAACGATTTCATCTGGGCCGATGATCGTGTCGCAATTGCCCTTATAATAAACGGGCATTTCGTACCATTCTTGCGGCACCGGAGCATTGCGTTTAGCCCATCCTGCTTTGGTGTGTTCTTCAAAAGCCATGAAATCGCGGAGACTTCGCGGTCTGGATAATGGGGCGTGAAGTCTGATTTCATCAAAACTAAAGAGTAATTTTTCTTCACGTCGACCCAAAGGAAACGAATTGATGTTGCCTTTACTATTTTTTTTCAAACGCATTTCGATAAAATCAACGGCGTCTTGAGCCTCTTTTAATGCGCTGCTTCCGAGTTCAATGAAGGGTAACATTTGCGATGGCACCTGAGCTCGTGCTCGACTGTAAGGCTTACTGAGCCCGCGTTCTGCATACAAGTTCGCCACAGCATGTGATAAGTCCACGATGGTGTTTGGAGTGACTGCGCCTAATCTTTTGATTCGTCCCAACGGTGTGGCAACTGAAAAAGTGACAAGTTTCATAGTGATGCTAAGCATGCCCCACTTGCAAACCTGATGCAACGGAACTATTGTGTGGCATGCCTTTCAACATTAAAAAAATACTTGTCGGTCAACCACTGACAACCGAGTGTCTCGCCTCCGAACGACTTTCAAAGAAAAAGGCACTAGCCGTCTTTTCTTCCGATGCTCTCTCATCAGTGGCCTATGCCACGGAAGAAATCCTGATTGTTTTAGTTGCTTCCACTGCAGCCATTCATGCGATTCCTTGGGCCACGCCCATTGCACTCACGATTGTTTTGCTTTTGTGGATTCTGATTTTCAGTTATCGACAAACGATTTCTGCTTATCCTAACGGGGGCGGAGCCTACACGGTTTGCAAAGAAAATCTTGGGACCACCGTTGGTTTAGTTGCCGGAGCGTCACTCATTATTGATTACATTTTAACTGTGGCTGTTTCTGTAGCTGCAGGAACTGCTGCCGTAACTTCGGCATTTCCGCAACTTTTACCGCACGCGGTTCTCATCGCAAACTCGGCAATCTTGCTTTTGACTTTGACTAATTTGCGTGGGATCAGAGAATCCGGAGCTATTTTCTCAATACCGACTTACCTGTTTATCTTTGGAATGTTCGCACTCTTTGCAGGATTATATTTCTGTACTTCTGCTCCTGCGGGCGGAGTTTTGGGCGCATCTAATGTTGGTGGAATCATGACTGCACATCTTCCACTTTTCCCTCATAAAGGTGAGGGGATTGGAATTTGGGTCATCTTGGTAGCTTTTGCGAGTGGTTGCACGGCGCTCACTGGTGTTGAAGCCATTAGTAATGGTGTCACTGCTTTCAAGCACCCTGAACAACAAAATGCTAAAACAACACTTGTTCTCATGGGATCAATTTTAGCGCTGCTCTTTGTAGGCGTGACTTATTATGCAAATCATTTTGGAATTGTTCCTAAAAGTGACGAGACGATTATTTCCCAGTTGGCTCATATGGTGGGAAATCTGCCCTTCTATTATTTTATTCAAGCTTCTACCGCTGGTATTTTATTTCTTGCCGCTAACACGAGCTTCAACGATTTTCCTCGAGTGGCATCACTCCTTGCGGAAGATAGATTCTTGCCTCGTCAATTTGCATCACGCGGAGACAGGCTTGTTTTCAGTAACGCCATTGTTGGTCTCGGAATGATCTCGATGATTCTCATTTGGCTCTTCCGCGCGGAAGTCCATTTGCTTATTCCAATGTACGCTATTGGTGTTTTTCTCAGCTTTTCTTTAAGCCAAGCAGGAATGGTCAAACATTGGATCAAACTTAAAGAACGTGGATGGCGCATGAGCGCAGTCATTAATTTCTTCGGCTGTATTGCGACGACCATTGTTTTACTTGTTATTGTGGTCACCAAATTTGCGCATGGCGGCTGGATTGTTTGCGCGATGATTCCATTCTTTGTCTGGAATTTTTTAAGAATCAAGCATCATTATTTAATTGTTGGAGCGCAACTCCGTATCGACGGTCCACCTCCCGCATTGAAGCCACCTGCAGTCCATCACGTGATCATTCCCGTTTCGGGAATTCATCGTGGAGTATTGGAAGCTCTCAATTATGCGCGCAGTATCAGTGATGATGTCATCGCTTGTTACATCGACATCAGTCCTCGAGTCACTGATCGAATCAATACTGAATGGGCAAAGTATGGGATGGGAGTGCCGCTGAAGGTTTTGTCATCACCTTATCGTTCGGTGATTCGTCCGCTTCTTGATTATGTCGATGAAGAATCTGTACGGCATCCTGAAGGTCTCATCACTGTGATCATTCCGGAATTCGTCATCGCTAAGTGGTGGCAGAATTTGCTCCACAATCAAACTGCATTGATTATTCGGGCCGCACTTGCATTCAAACCACGGGTGGTGGTGACGAGTGTGCGCTATCATCTTCGCCGCGGCTAGGTGCAATCAAAATTCTTCCAGAGTGTTCGCGCAAGATTTTTTCGCCTTGCGCTCGGCGATTTTCCTTAAATAATATTTCCACGGATTTTTGCCGAGGGCTAAATAAGAAGCCGTGTAAGCGGCGGCGGAAATTCCAACCCACTCCAACAAATGCATCGGACGAACAGCTTCAGGATCAAAAGTCATAACGGCCAAGGGAACTGAAAGTGCTGTAGAAATGACTGCGCCAGACCAAGTCGTCGTCCAAGTTAAAAAGGATGTGGCCTTGTGTAGACGGGAGAATTCACAATCGAAAGTTGCACCAATTCTTGAGCATTCAGCGCCGCTCCTTTTTCGCTTTCTGCAGCGGCCAAAACATTGGGACTGTGACTGTTGTAGAGATTTCTCATTTTATTCCCGCCTGAATCGGCAGATGCTAATAAAGATGATTTAAGTCACCAAAAAATGTTGGATCTTTTAAAGAGGTATCAAATTCGAAAATAGACTAAATATAATATTTCCACAAAACGTTGATGGCAGATTTAAACCAAATCTCAAACGGCTCTTTTCCCCTGATCAATACAGTAGTTTTTAGATCGAAACTTCCGGGAGGATTTTTGATCGACTAAATTCCGTGCTTTTAAGGTTGGAATATTTTGCAGCTGAAAAGTAACCAAGTCATGGAGACGGTCCTGCGACTGGGATATTCGAGAACTTTTTCGCAGAGAGCAGGGATTCCGAAATTCAACATATAAGACCTGCTAACCGGGGTGGAGAGAATAGCTTGGAAAATTTAGTCACTTCCTGACGTAAGGCTCTCAAGATTAATCAGGCACTTGATGTAATTGTGGCCAGGGGTTTTTAAGGCATACTTCATGGACTTCCTGTAGTCTTGTCTGGAAAAGACAGATCGAATAGCTGGGTAGCCAAGAAGAAGTCCCAAATAAATGCCCACAACGGACAAAAGTTGAATCCCTTCGTTTGCGGTGAATTGGGAGGCGATACCTTTGCCGCCAAGATAGATAAAGATTCCCAACATGAAAGAGAATTTTCCGTGCCTTTCAAGAAGGGCTTTAAACCGCCCGGCTTGATAGAAAAATGATTTCGTACCCTCGTTTTGTGCCTGAGGGAATTTCTCACTCCAACCTTTGTCTAATTTTTTAAGAGTTTCAGGAGTCAATTTGAGCCCCTTTGGAATTTGGGTCCCTTTGTCTTCGGCTAAATTAAAAAGATAGCCCTCTAGTTGCGTCAAAGTAAAACCCATTGCTTTGTCTAAGTCAGTAGAGTGGTGGGGCGATTTGGTGGGCTCCATAACCTCTAAAATCCCTAATCCTAAGATCAAGAGATTATAATAAAATTGGCGAGAGCTGTTTGACGCAACGGCCTCTTTCAAATAATATTTGAGTTTGGAAGCAGAAGGATCTTGTTCAAAAGTTTTTAAAACTTCAAGATATGCTTTACGATCGGAATTATTGACTTTAAAAAAGTCACTGGCTTCAAGAAGTTTGTTGAGTAGAGCGGTGTTGGCCTGTATTTCAGCATTGCTACTTTTTTCATCAATGAGCTTCCGGTCTCTCTCTTGCCCGGCAAATACACGAATTTCATCAAGCTCTTGTTCTGTTACGCCCATCTCAGAAAGTTTTAATTCTAAATCTTGAAGTAATAGATACGCCCCAAGATTAGCTCCAGCAGAAGTTTGAGATTGTAGAACCACATTTTGGTATCTTTCAACCAGCGTTTTTAATTCCTCGGCCAAAGCAAGTTGTGGAAGAAGGCAGAAAATAAGAAGTGCTGATAAGAACTTCTTCATGGATTAAGCCTCTCAAGACTACTTAGACATTTAATAAATTTTCCACCCGCTTTTCCTTGAAATAGACCATTCTCAAGATATTCGACATCACGATGAAAGGGGTAGTAGAGGGCGACAGGTATAGCAGCAAAAAAGCTTACGAGCACAGCTGTAAATACGGAAAGAGCAACGTGGTGAGGTTTATCTGAAAATAGTATCAGAAGAGGTGCAATACCAGTCCACATGAGTTTGTTATTTCTTGGGTTTGAATAAGCTTTAATGGAATACCAGAGGACGCTCCGTCTAAACCCTTTTTGATTAGTAAATCTATCCTTCCAATCTTGATAGAGGAGGTCTCGATTTTTTTTACTCAAATTGATGTCAAGGTTGGAAAGTTTTGACAACGTCTCGGTGGCTTTAACTAAATTATTTCTCGCGTGAAAAACATCGCTCTGATTGATAACCGCCCCCGGTTTTAGTTTGGTAACGGAGATACACATCAGAAGATAACTATTTAAGTTTTCTAACATGAGGTCATTAACAACATACATGTCTCCCAGAGGAGCTTTTTCTCTTTCCATTTGCTCAAGTAGAATCAAACCGAGCCCCACATTGACAAACGTCAGATCTTTGAGAGAACGAATAGAGGTAAGAGGAAACTTTGCAAACAATGTGGTCAATTTACTCTGAGTTTTTGGGTCCTTTTCTTCATAGATGAGTTTGGTGAGTTTGTCTTTATAAACAGAAATGTCTGGAACCTTCAAAAGCTCTAATATCAATTGTCCTTTTTGTACCAATTGAGCTGTGATGTTTTTTTCAGATTTTTCTTGAGTCGTTTTTTCTTCATTCATATTTTGAAATAGCTTCTCGATCTCCTCTTCGGAAGCGCCATTAGCCAAAAGTTTTTCTGCCAGATCTTGGCCTGTTATATAAGCTGCAAGATCTCCTCCTTGAGACTGGTGTCCCGAAAGCAGAGTCATATAAGCACGGATGGATTTTTCATTTTGAGGATGCTTAGTGATGAATTCATCAATTTCGGAGGCAAGTGCCCCAGGAGCAAAAAGTATGAAGCTGAGAATTAGACTTATAAACTTCTTCATGGCTTGAGCCTCTCAAGATTATTGAGACAAGAAATAAAATTCTGGCCATGTTTTTTGTGAAGGTAGTTTTTATTTGCTCGTCTTTGAAGTGCGGAAGATTTAGAAATAATGGCATAGTAATGACCAATAAGAAATGTAAAAATTGGAGCAGCAAAGCTGATACCTCCCCACGTATTTCCAGTATAAAAGGAGAATGCAGAAAATAGAGCAAGCATTCCTGTCACCGGTATGACGCCTTTATAAAAAAATGATTTATTATTCGCGACAACATCGAAATATGGTTTCATATAGCTCTGATAGAAATCATGGTCAGACTGAGGAAATTGATTTTCCCATTCGGCGGTGAATTTTTGAGTTGTTTTTGCATCAAATTGCAACTTAAGCGGAGAGTATATTTTGAGACCACTGTGAACAAAGCCTATCACCGTTTCTCTTATGTTAGCCTCTCCCATGCGGCTGGCGTAAGCTCCTTGAATTTGGCGCTTGTAAACATTGTCTAAGTTAGCCACTAGTGCTCGTAAAATCTCAAATTCTTGAACTCTAAAAATTGATTTATCTTGAGAGCGTGAAATATTCTCAAGTATCACAAGGCAAAGGCCCACTTTGAACAGAGAAAGATCTAGCATCTCCCGACCCACTCCGTTTTTAACAATCCAATCTAGTTTTTCCGTTGTGATGGGATCTTTGACCTGATCAATAAAATGGAAGAGATGAGTTTGGTAACCCGCAGTCATATTCACTAGAGGAGCTGGTGCAGGTTTAATAACCTCTGACGTCAGGGAGGCGGTGAGTTGGTCATTTTTCACTTGAGCAGATTCTAGACTCACACCTTGTTCTTTTTGCCTATTCAGGAAATCAAAAATATTTTGGATTTCTTCATCTGTTAATTTCATAGCAAGAAGTCTCTGATGAAGCTCTTCCGCAAAGACCATAAGGGCTAGGGCCGCACCGCCGGAATTTTGAGCAGGTGTGGTCACATAGGCACTTGCTAGGCCTTTAACCTCAGAATTACTGTTGAGGATCCCCTGATGATCTATCGCAAGGGCCTGAAGAGGCAATAGGCTGACGACAATAATGAAACTTAAAACATTATTCACTGTAACCGCTCCAATTTGTTAAGGCTGGAGATAAAATGTAGGCCATAATCCCGATGAAAATAACCGCGGTTAAGGCGCCATTCCGCGCGGCGGGATTCATAGGATTTAATAAAATTATCGATGACGTAAACAATTATGATGGCGGAGATGCAATGAACACGCGGGTCCCAGTTAGAAAAAAAGTGAGTGTAGGAGGAAAGTAAAGCAGCTCCTATAACAAAAATACTTTTACCACGATGCGTGGCGAAAAAGTCTGCCACTAACTTCATTCCTTCGAATCTACTCTGGGGAAATTGTTTTTTCCACTTTGCTGTGATGTTGTATATCGTGTTTCGATTCAATTTCAGCTTTAAGTGTTCTATGTCTTTAAGTTCCTTCTCAGCTAAGTATAAGTACAAAACCGCCTTTGCTTTAGCCATCCCGATCCAAACTTCAACTTGGTGGGATCTCAATTCATTTTGATTTAATTTTGAAAGATAAAAGTCGTGGAGATGGTCTGCAAGAAGCTCCACTAAATTTTTCTCGTGGAACTTTTCTTTCTCCAATAAAATAAGAATCAACATGATTTTGAACAAGGAAAAGGGAGTTCCACTTGCCCTAGCATAAACATATTGTAGTTTGGATTTTATTTCAGAATTTTCTGCAAGCTCTATAAACTGCAAGAGACCGCTTTTAAATCGTTCTCTTTCTTCCTGAGAGTCGATCACTTCTTTTTGACTAAGAAGATAAAGAAAGGTGTCAGAGGTCAACATTTTCTTTTCTTCGGTTTGGCCAACTCGCGTTTTTTCTTGAAGATGCTTCAGGACCGAGTCCTTATCCGAATTGGTGAAGCCCATTTTATTCATCTCAGAATCTAACATGTCCATGATCATGTAACCGCCCATGGTGAAGTCTGATGGAGAGATTAACGCTGATTGAGCGGATTTGATCAATACGGAAAGCTTCGGAGACCTGTTGAGTAAAGCTTCAATATCAGAGGAATCAGAGGGGCTGGACTCAGCCTGACCAAAAGAGGGAAGGATAAAGCTAAAAACAATAAGAATACTTAAAAACTTCTTCATGGTTTCAATCTTTCTAAACTTAAGCAATGCCTCTGTACACGTCAGACTTCTGTAACCCCATACACATAAGCAATAACCTTGCCTAAAATTTTGAGCGTATTAGATTCAAAAGCCGTCAAAAGTTTCAACAATCAGCCCCAAAATGAGGCGGCTATCTGAATTTTTTAATTTTATAAACCATTTAAAAGAACCTAAGGGATTTACTGTGGCAGAGGTTTTGCTCATCAATAGTTTAATGATGAAAATTCTAGTCCCTGCTTTTTTTGCATTTTTGCTTGTGGTTTTGGCGGCGCCAAGTCTCAGTCATGGCAATTCTTTTGGGGAACATTGCCGAGGCTTTTTGAACAAGCTAAGAGGCACAAAAGCCGTCACCGGGAATCAGTATTTTCACCAAGCTATTGACGATAGACTTGGTGAAATTCATGAAATCGTCGGAGAAACCCCTCTGCCGTTTGGGCGAAGCGAAGCGGGAGATCTTTCAGTCTATAAAAAAATCTTGAGTGATAACGGTGCAAACTGGAACGACCTGGTGGAACTTGAAAAGGCTCGGGCAAGTGCAGAGCCACTTAATGGAGATATGAAGTTCAAACTATCCCAACTCATTGGTGCAGGCACAAGATCGTTAGATAAATTCAAAAACAATCAAGAGCATTTACGTGTGAGGCAACTGTTATTGCAAAGGCTTAAGAAAATAGTCACAGATGATGACAATAAAAAGTCCAAGCAAGGCAAGGATGGAAAAGGACAAGGCAACGGCTCCGAAGAAAGCAAGGATCAGAATTCTGGAGATAAAGGGAGAAGTGGTGGTGATCAGACCCCACAAAACTCACAAAAGCAGGGCAATGAAAATCAAGAGAACCCGCAACAGGATAATCCATCTCAAGGAACTAAACCAGATGCCAAAGCTGAAGATGGCCAAGAACAACAGCCGCGCAGCTTTTTAGACGAATATAAAGATATCAAAGAACAGCAAGAAAAGGAAAAACCACAGCAAGAGCAGAAAAAGGAAGAGGAGCAAGAACAGAAAAAGCGTCCCAAGTCCGATTACAAGTCTTTCAAGGGGGTCAGCGAGGTTGTCCTAAGACATCTTTACGTTTGGGAACTAAGGAAACTCTATTCCACAGAGGAAATGTCCCAAGGACTTCAAAATTATTTCAACTATTTGCAAACTGTGAAGACGGAATTCAATTCAGAAAAAATTGAACATTTTATTAAACTTTCCAGCGGCATGATAACGCGCATCGCGGGCCTTGATATCAGATACCGTAGTCTTAATGAACTGAGACAGGAGTTGAGCACGGGCCTCTCTCTGGCAAATATGGATCGAGTTTACCTTTTGGCTTCCCATCTTTACTACTCTCTTCATGAGATTGGTCGCTATGATCTTTTATCTCCTCAGGAATCAAAGACCTTAAGATCTGTTGAGAGGCTTCTTGAATCTTTAAAAACCAACGGAGATCAGGTGGAGCACTCCACGGCAGTGAAATTTTACGGCGAGCTGCCTGGTCCACTTTCACAAAAAATGATGAGAGACACTTTTGGAGCAGATCTCACCCGTGATGGAACCATGGCACAAAGAAATTTTGTAGAAAAAATAAATGGCAAAAAACTTTGGACATATCGGATGATGTCTGTCTTGCGCCCATTCTTGAATGCTCGTCATCACCAGCTTTTCACCACCAGAGCTCAAGTGGGCTACTCTCAAGATAGTTCCTTCTATGCCCGTGGACCAGAGCGAGTGAGAAATACTGAAGACCTCATGGACTATGATCACTTTCTTGATTACGATCACCCCCAAATCATGATCCACAACTTGGTCCAAGGTAAACAGGGCTACGGAGAGCCAGCCAAAGAAGTCAAGGTGCCGGAGATCCATGCCACGGCCCTTCATAAAATCACTCGACTCTTAGGCGATGAGTCCACGTCCATGGACAAACTGCGGTCTACTTTTAGAAATCTTTTTGTGGCAGCCTATATTGATTTTAATTTTTCTGAACTTATCACTGATTATGACGTGATTCATGACACCGGAAAAGAAGTGGGCAGTCATGTGATCTACTACAGTCCGTTCAACCAACAAGTGGGAGGGGCAATTGAGATTTCTACTCAAAATCGTGCCACTCAGTTTTTAAAATCCCTCAATGACAAGCACGCCGGAAACTTGGGCGGCAGCACTGAAATTGAAAATGCCCTGGTGCATGAACTTCAAAGTATTTATGAAGCAAAACAGAAAAATTCCAACCTAACCTACGCCAGTATTTTACTCCTCACGGACGGAGAACAATCAGTAGTCAGGGAGAGTGTCATTGATGACTGGAGAAATCGTATTGGCGAGGATGTGGAAGTAATTATCAATGTTGTGGCCATTAATGATCACGTAGAGTTAAAACAAATTGCATTCTCTAAACTTAAGAAACGCAGAAGTAATAATGAAACTCAGGAGTTTACTTACAAGTCTATAACAGACTCGGGCCTCAAAGACATTCTCAAAGAAGCTAAATCACCTTTGGCTTTGACCAAGCTTGAGAAGACTAGACCCGTGACTCGCTCCATTTATGAAACCACGGCCATTGGAACGGCAGTTAGAAAAAACATGTCAGAGCTGCTTGTGAGTCTCAATCTTTTGGATACAAGCCAGCGCGCTTCATTCTATGACGACAATGTGATCAAATCTTTGCGTTCTGTCTTTTCTCTCAACGGCGCTCTTCAAGATTCTTCTCCCAAGAACTGGAAGAAGAAAACAGAAAAGATCTTAGAACTTCTTATTGATTGTATGAAGCGCCTGTCCCCCACTTTAGTACCACTGGATATTCGCGCACACTTCTTGAGTGCTCTTTTGAGAGAGCTCTGTGAAGAAAATGATTTTGAGCAAAGATATTTTAATAATGCGATTAAAGATCCTCAGTTTAGAAGAGCTAGAATTTATATTTATGATTGGTTAGAAGGAAAAAAGGAGTAACTTATGGGTTTTAAAAATTTGATTTTGATTTTGCTTACGGTGACCACATTCACTTCCGTAGTTAGGGCCTCTGACCCCGCTAGTGAGAAGTGCAAGCAGTTGGTGGAAGCTCTTGATTTGCCAACCACGGAAAAAGAGAATACTTCCAAGTGGAATGTCTTAACCTTAGCCCTAGACCGAATCAATGGCGCTCTTAAAGCACGCTCTGAAAGAGAGAGGGCAAAGATCCCTGTGACGGAAAAAGAAAAACGAGCCAAAGAAGCCATTACTCCTTTCAAAGCCTATGTGGATAGCCTTAATAATTCTTATCTTGAATCTGATTATGTTATTGATGGCCTGTTGAGAGGAATGATCTCTATGCGTCCGGTAGTTCTTGCGGGCTTCACGGGGACAGGAAAGTCAGCCATTGTGGATGCGATCGCAAAAAATATTATTTTTTCAGCATCCATGAAAGATAATTTTTCTACCCAGCTTGTGATGCCTAAAAGGGATATTCGAAAAACTCGGGCAGAGCAAATCAAAGATGCGGAAGCAGCAGCAGAATACATGTCCTATTTCAAATATCAAATCACTTCGGAAACCAGACTCTCCCACGTTTTTGGTGGAGTCATAATGAAAGAACAAATGGAATCGGGAGCTCGAAGATTTTATCATCAACAAGGGGCGCAAAGTCACGTCTTTGCTTTTTTTGATGAGATTGGTGACGGGCAGGCAGAATTTTTACGAGGAACTCTGAACTATTTTAATGAAGGCGTTGTTTCTGAGGGGGATAAGCACTTTGAAAGTGATACACTTTTCAAAGTTGCAGCGACCAACTACAGTGTGCAAAAGACTTATGAAAAGGCTGAGAAAAATGGAATAGATTTGGCAGCTCACGTGGATCGCATGGCTGCTATCATTTTACTTCCCAAGAATTTTGCTGACCGTGGAGATCTGGGAAAAGGCGCAAATAATCCTAACGCCTTGGGATCAAATGTAAAAATGATGAAGGCTGCCCTGAACGGAGCTGACAAAAATATTTCAAAAATTCGTTTTGAAGATCTTCTCGCCATCATGCAACTGGTGGAAGATGTCAAAATTCCCGATGCCGTATTAGCAATGCAGGATAAAGTCATTGAGAAGCTTGATGAAAAATTGACCTTAATCCAAGACACGGATCATGGCAGATTCATCACAGAAAAGAAAACCAACTCTGCGCCTGAGCCCGCGTACAGAAAAACTCATCTTTATTCCAAGCGCTCAATTGCTCATTATGCATTGCAATTGCGAACCGCTGTGGTCATGGACTGGGTGAAACACGGTGGAAACCGTCCTCTTGTGGCAAACTACATGGATATTGTGAACATGAGGGACGAACTTATTTTGTCTGGGCCAAATAATGCAAACTTAGAAAAAGTCTCCTCCCTTGCTACCACAGATCCCTCTGAGCGCCCTGACTTTGCTACTCTCAAGATTGAACGACAGGCCTTTGTGGACAGTTGGCATGAAATTGTGACAGACATGGAGGTAACAATTCAAAAATTTGTGGAGTCCATGGAGCACGACTCCAAATAGCAATCAGGCTTAGCCCTTAAAAGGGTCCTGCATTGAAAGACATACCCTGCAGGGCAGCGTCTTTTTTAATACTTCTGGAGTACAAATTTTGTGGTCATCAAGGGTCAAAAATTTAATAAACTATCATGAACTATAGGCTCTCGTATAAGGCCAGGGCCCTAAGCCAAGATATCGTTTGTCAGCGTTTTAGAAGACGTAGCCCAGCTCTTGGATATTCAGTTGGGTTCCCCGGTAAAAGCCTTGGTATTTGAATGTATGTAGAGACAAGAATTGTCCATCCCCGTCCACTGTGGTTTGATTTTGTTACGACACAGAATC
>JAYTHU010000187.1:0-2982 GCA_043732305.1 Oligoflexia bacterium | reverse complement strand
TGGAAATTGAAGGGGTTAGTTTTCTATTTATTTACGCCCGATGGGTTTGGGAAGTCGAAACTTGCCACTCAAATCGAAAAAATTCTTGGAGTTCCTGCGACAGCCAGAAACTGGGTTACCGTAAATAAGCTTTTTGAAATTGCTTCTCAAGAAAAAAGGTAAGTTTGAGAAGTTCCTTAATGTCTGGAAAAATAAGGTCATTCGCCTAATCCATAAAAGTGCGCCTTGTGGGATGAAACTGGGCACTGGACGGCAGTCCTGCAGGTAACTTAGTTTTGAGGCGTTCTAGATTGAAATAGTTATCGCAACGACAATCTGCACATAGTCCTCGTAGACAATCCGACCGGGATTTTCCGATTCCACTTTCTCCTAGCTTATGTCGTGTTGATTGAGCAATTTTAAGTATCCCTCAAGTTGGATTAACAGGTGGTGGGCATCTTATGAGAGTCGAACTCACGACCTGCCGTTCGTCAGATGGCTGCAAAAAGCTCCTTGGTTAAATACCAAGGAGCTTTTTCTTTCAACATTAATGCTATCGCTGAATTCGCTAAAAGTGCGCCTCGTGGGATGAAACTGGGCATTGGGAAACAGCGATCATCCTCTAATCTTCTTTTTTGAAAAGCTATAACCTCGTCTTACGCCCGGAATTTAAGCTTTGCTGAATACTTTAAGGGGTTAGTGGCCTATCGACTACACCTTTAGAACAGACGTTCTCCTGATAAAAGGGAAATCTCATGTGATTTCGACGTCGCTTAATTAAGGAGTGCGGCCAAAAACGACAAATGGAAATAAATGGGTTTTGGATATCAAGTTAAACATTTATCCTCAAGAAGGCTCGGTCATCAAAAGAATTATTGCCTTTCTTCCACGACTTAGTTCCACGCAACTGACCAATACAGAGAGGGTCGATTTCTAGCATTTCCGAAAGAGAATCCTCAGCAGTTTGAAGGTCATCAAATATGTCTGGGTAACCATCGGAACAAAGTATTATTTCCGTTTTTTCTACAGGGAGAGGTGTGACAAATAGGAATTCATCTGGTACGTGGCTACCGTCGATAGCACCATATCCCCAAGTCCCCAATTGATTTCGCCACTGAAATTGGGAATTTAAGATGGGTTGAATCATTTCCCGGCCTGGATCCCTGTCTCGCAATTCATCAATGCTTATCCCTTGATGAATATAAGTTTCGAGAAGGATCGATCGACAAATTGATACATATTTGTCAATTTCTTTCTGTGGCTTTTGCCAAATATCCTGCGAAGGCACCGAGAAGGAAACGTCACCCAATTGCCAAATTTCTCTTCGTTGCGCTGAAACGATTACTAAAACTGCGGATGGTCCGTCACCAGACTCATCTTCATAGACCTCTGCTAACCGCTCAGTCAAAAGATCAACTGTGTCTCGGAAATTTATGTCGGCAGGAAGTTTCGCGACGACTTCTAAGCAAATATCAATGGCGACTTTTCCGCCTAGTTTCCCGTCATTAGACCAACCTGTTTTGTCTGTCGCCCCATCGGCAACCAAAGCAAAATTCTCATTTACGAAAATAGTATCTTCACAAAATTGATTCCCGGGAACTTTCCCGACCACTAAACTTTCTATGACGTCAATCATTGAGAACCTGCACATTCAATAACTTTGGGATCGCAACGTGTCCCTTTACAACATTAACTTCTACCAATCCTTCGAAATACCTATGATTCCTGATCGCAGAACCTCTCTTTTGTGACTCTTCCACATACCAGCGCGCCGCTGCAAGAGTTCCATATGTGTGGGCACCAGCAAGAATTACAACGACCGTCCCTTTAGTACCAAAAGGATTCTTACGGCGAATGAAATAACCGTAGTCCGTTTCAATTTCACCTTCGGTATTAACTTTGCCTTCGTAGTTCACTTCGCCCCAAGTTATTACAGAGTCCTTTTGGGAGAGAAGGTTCTTGCCGCCACATAATTTTGTCATTATCAATCGAGTTATTTCGTTATTTTTTACTCCACCAAGAAGCACAAGGTTATTTTCAAGAAAATTATGAAGGTGGAAATCTGAAAATACCACTCTATTAACGTCTAGTTCACCTGTTACTTCTGACAATGTCGGAGAAATCATGGCCAACGCGCGAACTTGTCCAAGCCCGGTTGCAGGCCTTCTATATTTTCCAGTATCTGTTTCAACAGATTTTGCCAAGATCACAATTGAATCTGAGTCAAAGGGCCAAAGCCGCTGTGCTTTATTTTTGCGTTTTCTTACCGCCCAAAATCGGCCCCCAAGGAGAACTAAGGCAGAATACACAATAGCGCCGAGTAAGTTGAGAGCAACCGACTCCGTTGCTAAGTTCATCTATGGAGAATACACGTAAGGAAGCGAATGACCGATCGAGTAGCCCTCTCTTTGTCTCCTATCACCACAGAACACTGAATTCCTATTTTTTGTGCGTCTTGTGGGATGAAACTGGGCACTGGGAAAGGCTCGTCGATTTAATCGATTAAAAAGGGTCCCAAGCATTAGCCCAGGACCCATGCTCAGATCGTTTTACTCACAGGAGCGTTGCCAATCGATCTGTAAAACAATTGTGAGACTGCAGAGTTGGTGACGGGATTCGAACCCGCACTGCCAGTTTGGCAAAAACAGATGTGCTGCCAGTTACACCACGCCAACACTGCTGGAGAAGTATCTGGGTGATGTTGGAATCCGGTTTCTTCCTCAATTGGAAGGTGTGAATACATCACCGGAGTGGAAAACAAATAGCAACGGGATTCAACCCGAAAGTTAAATCCCGTTGCCTGCCAAACTGGTAGTGCACGTATTATGACACAAATTCAAATCACTAGAAGTTACTCCAGAGCTCGCTTGGAAAAAGTGCGCCTTGTGGGATGAAACTGGGTACTGGGAGTCGGTCATATTCTTAAGTCATCTGAGCATTGAAGCGCTAGGTTTTGAGAGTGAATCCGGAAATTGAGATCCTTAATATCCTTGACCCCAAGTG
>JAYTHU010000186.1:0-2992 GCA_043732305.1 Oligoflexia bacterium | reverse complement strand
CCCGTGCGGTTATAGTGATTCAAGGCTTCCTCAATAACTAGATTGCGAAAGGCTCCTGGTTGTCCATAGGCCCGATCAATTTGATTAGTTTGTGACTGAATCTCTTGTCGAGCTAACATATTATCAAGCTGCATGGACCTGGTTTCTGTCGCAAGCTGCCTGTATTGTTCTTGTGTACTTGATAACTCATTCTCGTATTGGTAGTTCTGCTGTCGAACTTGAGCTTGTCTTTCAAATTCGGCCCTTTGTTCGGGCGGCATAGATCGCAATTCGAGTCTTTTCTGAACCCAATTAAATATTTCATCTTCAGGAACTTTTAGGCCGCCAAAGAAATTGTCCCAATCTTTATTTTTTAAAAGATTGTTAAAATGTCCCATCGCTTTAATCTGCGGCTCTGCATTTGATTTATACTGATCAAAATCAGTTTTGAATTTTTTAGATTCATTCTGAAACGGCTCCATTGCATAAGCTTTTTCGTGAAGCTTACGAATTTTTTCTTCCGTTTCTTTATCCTTGATCACGCCCTTAAAAATATCCTCAATGTCATATTCTTTCCCGAAGGATTTAAACTTGAGGTTGGGCTGATAGCTTGGCGTTGTTGTCGGCGCGCCATTTGAATCGGTTACGGATGAAGTATCAGAACCTTGTGAGGTCTGACTTCCTGAACTCGATGCCGTTTGCGTTGAAGAACTTTCGCTTGGTGAGCTACTTGTGCTTGTGTCACTTGAACTTGAGCCTGATCCGCTCGTGTCTTGTGACGAATTTTCTGTCGTCATTGCATTCTCCTACCCATCATTCCCTGATTTGGTACCGGGGGACCTTGAGGTGGCATAGGAGGATTTCCCTGCTGCATCGGAGGTCCTTGTTGTTGATTAAATTTTCCAGCTATTTCACTGGTAACTCCCTCGCCCATACTAGTCATCGCATCTTGTGAGGTGCCTTGTGTGGCAAGCTGCTTGATTAACCAATCAAGAGCCTCATAAGGAAGCGTTGCCCTTACTGGACGGTCAGGATTTTTCGCGTCCGGCACATAGAAGTCACACTTGATTCGTGCTCCACCTGATGGGATGAACTGCGACTGAGCTTGCTTGATCGCAACTTGTTTTTGCGTTTCAAGATCCTCGTACATCGAAATTAATTGATCATAACTTTGCTGAAACTGCGGATTTAAAAACTTGTAGTCGCTCATTCGCTGACGAGCGGTCAATTTTTTAATCATGTAAGTGCCGTCATCGTATTTATTTGGTTTTGGCTGCTCACCACGATCAAGTGCTAAGATCATGTTAACGGCAGAATCATAATTGATTGTCATATCAGAAAAAGATTCATCAAAATTTCCGAAAGGCATTTGCCTCATGAGCTTTCCGATTTCTTCTTTATCTAATTGCGAACCCACATACTGAAGGGCGTGATTTATTGTGAGTTGTCTACCCATTAAAGTCGTAATGTCATCAGTCTGCGGCTCAATTTTTATTGAGTAGCAAAGTTCTGTCGTGGTTTTAAATTCTTTAATGTTTATCATTTCAGATCGGCCCACCATGGGGATAAGCATATCTTCTGCAAAATATTGACGAGCTAATGACAGATAAACTTCACAAACTCTACACAAAAATCCTTCGAACTTATCAGTGTAAAGTGTGAATTTCTTTTTGTCGTGAATGCTCATAAATAATTGAGCAAACGGATCCATTTTTCCGAGATCTTTCATCGCTGAATCTTCGGCGACATTTGCAATCTCATACATTTCTTTAATCTGTGAAAGTGCATAGGCCGTGTACTGATCACCCGCGCGTCCCTGTAAAATCTGAGGCGCGACACCAGAATACTGAATCGAACGAACGCCCGGCAACTGAACGCCGGTCGTAATCTTTGTTCCGCTCTGAATTAATATTTTATCATCGCCCAAAGTCACTTGGTGCTCAGCAATTTTTGATGCCGCCCTATTGATCTCGGCCTGATAGGGCCGGAGTTGTTTTACAATTGATCTATGGCGCGGAGAAGTCTGAATTTCATCAAAGCCCTCATAGATAATTGGAAAAACACCAAAAGGTAGCTCACCTTCAAAAAGTATCCCGCCTTCAACCGAGATGTAGAAATATCCCATTGGATAATCCACGCATGGCTTGAAATAATACTCTTTGAACATGATCTGATTTTTTGATTTCTGATAATTCTGCTGATTACCGTCGAAAACTAAAAACGTGTCATCTTTTTGCTCCGTCAACCACTTAAGTTTATCCTCATCGTCACCAACAAGTGCCTTGGCCTCTTCAAGATCCACCATTTTTCTAATGATCTGAACTTTTGAGTCTTTCATTTCTTTGCATGAAGGATCACGCAATAAATTAAACGCGTAAAGGCGCTCAATAATTAAATCACCAGAAAACGCGGGAGTTTTTGAAGAAACCATTTGGCCCGACTCATCCATGATCGGCTGACCGCCCTCGTCCATCTCCGCGCGAAACCCTAAAAACTTTCCAGCATTAGGATTCCAGTACAGTTTACACGCAACTTCACCCAAATCGATGTAGTCTTTTGCGAACTGCTGCGTTTTTAACTTCATCCCCTGTTTATCGCGACCATATTGCCAAACAGAATTATTTAGTTCTGCTGATTTTTGATCCTGAAGTTCTTTTTCATTTCTAGGGGAAACTTTTACTGAGGGTGAGTGCTGAACAATATTATTAACGTAGGTCTTTGCAATTTTTCCGGTGTGATTCTTTGTGAGTCTTAGTTTTTGCTCGTTGGATAAATCTTTTGAGTCTCTGATTCGGTTCCAGTATTTCGCATTTTTTCTGGTGTAGTGCTCGCCCGCGATGAGAAGAATATTTGATCTCTGCTCAGTGAAAATATCTTCGTCGGCATCATGTGCTTCGGAATACATTGAGTTGAGTTCGCTAATGGTGTGGCGTTTAGATTCTTTCTCAGGCTTGTCCGAATGCTGTTGCGTCGATTGCTCGCTGCTCGATATTGCTGTACTCGGACTCTGATC
>JAYTHU010000185.1:0-2992 GCA_043732305.1 Oligoflexia bacterium | reverse complement strand
TCCGCCATTCGTTCAAATCAGTGACATTCACAAACATATCAAACGGTTTTTTGTAATCATATTGAAGAGTTCCATCTTTTATCTGCGGGTTCTATAGTACCAAATTTAACATTTCCCGTTTTTCGTCTGTTTGCATCTTTCCGAACAACTCTGCGGCTCTTGATGCGAGTTCCATGAGGCGAACTCCTTCAGTCAGGTACTTAGTATTTGCCTCACGAAACGATGCGACTTGAATTTCAATAGTTTGTTGCTCGACCTTCCATTGGGCCGTCATTGATTCCCAAAGCTCGGGTTCGATTTTCCCCTCGAGCTTATCCTGATAAGACATAGAAATGTAGCTATTGAGCTTCTGGTACCTCATGTTGAGATTCTTCACAGACTCCTCGCGAAACTCTTGCTCCTGCTTTGAGCTTTCAAGCAAAGCAATTCTTGTCCATTCAACAACCTCCGGCTTCATTTCCATTCGACGTAAAGCAGTTTCGACAGAGTTGGATATGACTTCCTCACGCAGATATGTGACATTTGCGCATTTTCCGCGTCCATTCGTGCAGTGATAATAAACATATTTTCGGCCTGACTTTTTTCGCTTCTCTTCTCCTGTAACTGCACACCCACAATGACCACATGAGATGATTCCCGCAAAGGCAAAATTCTTTTTGGTCAGTCTCGGCTTTTGAGCGAACCCCATTGCAATTTGAACTTGGTCGAATAACTCTCGATTGATGATTGGTGTCTGTTTGCCTTGATAGATTTTGCCTTTCCAAGAAAAGTTACCGAAGTAAATTGGGTTTCGCAGAATCCGCGACATAGCGGCTTTGCCCAATTCTTTTTTGGACTTAGCAGAGCGGAGTCCCAGCAAATACAAAGCGCGTTTTAATTTTGCCAGACTGTATTGGCCCGTTGCTGCCATTTCAAATCCCCGCTTAATCAGTGGGGCTGTTTTAGGATCAGGGATAACTGTTCGGTCATCTAGCTTGTTCAGGTAACCGATTGGGGCGCAGCTTGGCCAAATGCCTTGCTCCGCTTTTTCGGTTTGTCCTTTGCGTACTTCCTCTGACAGATTGTCGGAGTAGTTTTTTGCCATGAGAACTTTGATTCCGTGATGAAACTTCTCACCGGACTTTGAATCTTTTGAAAGAATGGCATTCTCTTTCACGAGATGGATTCTTATTCCCATTTGCTCGCAATCCAGATCAGTGTAATCACGGAAGTTACGGTAAAGCCGGTCTGTCTTTTCGACCAAAATATCTTTCACTTCAGGATTGCGATTAAGAAAGGAAAGCATTTCCTTGAACTTTGTTCTTCCCGCTCGTTTTGCAGTCTCGGCCTCTTCAAAAATTTGCACAACTCGCAGATTATTCTTTAACGCATATTCCATCAAAAGTTTTTTCTGCGCAGGAATAGAAAATCCTTCCCGTTCTTGATCTTTTGAAGAGACCCTTGCGTAAAGGACGCATTTCATTTTGGGTAAACTTCTGAAAGCAGTCGCTGAATATCTTCTTCAAGATACAAACGGTACCCATTGACTGGATGGCGGTAGGTTGGGACTTTTGATAGTCGCTCCCACCTCCGCAAAGTGTCAGTATGAACTCCAAGAAGGTTTGCGGCTTCCTTGATGCGAAGGTAATTAGAAAAGCTGATATTGAGTGGCATAACTTCAGGCAACATATTGAATCTCCTTATTTCCGTAAACATATTCCTTCCCCCAAACGAACCTAAATCACGCACCGTCCTCAAGCTGTTTAACCAAATCTTGAAACCTTTTGAAAAACTGAGGTTCATATCTTGAATAAACCAAATCCAGGCCGTCAAAATCGTCTTTAGTCATTGGGGCCATGTCATTCTTTTTGGTTAAAACCTTTGTCTCCGAGAATCCGCTGAAGTCCATTCCTTTTGATTCAACCCTGTACTCAGGTGGGTTCATTGCCTGTTTGAACTTGTCTGATTCAAACTTCATGCAGCGGAGAAGTCGGATATAGGTCACGGTAAGCTGTTCAACGATCACTTTTCTAAGTGGACAGGTCACCCCATAAAATTCTGCAAAATCATTAAAAACTTCTTCAAATGTAATCAGGTCGAACTTAGTTGGGAGTTGGGAAAGGACGCCGTGTTTCATAGCATTCATTCGAGAAATTATTTTCCCCTCCTGCGTTTTAACGCCGCCAAGTGCGCCATTGCTTCTGCTTGCTTCTTTGTGTTTCTCAGTGGATTCCATCTGATGTCTCCTTAGTTGGTGGGTTAAAAAACTTATTGATTTCCATTTTGAATGCTTCGGTCGGTTGGATTTTCCATGGGGTGAGTTGCATAAGATTTTTGAAGTCTCGTGCAAAGTTTCTATTGGGATTTAAGATATTTCTGGTCGCCAAAAGTCCGTCTCTTCGTATGGTTGATTGAAGTTCAAAGAGTTTCTCCTTTTGTCCTTGGCCCATGAGAGTGGAATCAAGAAACGAAACATCCGATAGCGTGGCCTGTTTGAACGGAAGCCAACCGGTCGAGCCGCAAATCACTTTGCCTAAGTCATGAAGGGATCGGGTGGGGAGTTTGGCTCCTTTCAATTGAATTTCAATGCGGGTTAGGGGTTGAGGTAGATTGCTCTCTTTGGCCTTGTCATAGATTACAATTTTCTCTGATCCCTTGCCGATCATTACGCCAGTTCTTGCCGAACCCTCATCTATGTATGTCACGCGCTGTTTTTTATATTTGGTGTCAAAGGAGCTGAGGATTTCGCTGAGTTCAGCGGGATAATCGAGTGCAACGTCAACCCGGGAAAGGACGGCGCAAGATTTCTCTTCATCTGTCAGTAGGGAGTTGAGCATCTGGGTGTAATCAGAAAAACATTTGAATGCAGAGGGTCGAGTAATTGCTCTCGTAATATACTCAGACGGGCCTATGTGAAAATACAGTCCACTTCCGGAATCACCAACCTCAACATACCATGCCCGGTCCCGAAGTCTTGTGACATTGAATCTAAGCCGATGATTCGAGAGTCTTG
>JAYTHU010000184.1:0-9877 GCA_043732305.1 Oligoflexia bacterium | reverse complement strand
GTTGCCCGCGAAAATCATAAACGGCAACATCCAGGCACAAAAAAACCACCTTTAGGTGGTTCGTAATTTTTCGACTTATTCGATCTTCGGATTTGGGTGCAATCTAATGGGGCGTTCTTCGTGAATTCAGGTTTTTCAACCACTTAAGACTCACTCTTGTCGAACGTCCGTCAGAAAGACTTTTACGCCTAAAATTGGCGCGGTGGAAACTAACTTTTGAAAAGTTCAACCACTCGGCCCATAGCCTCATCGGGTGGGAGAATCTTGAGGTTCACGGTGGCCCCTTCAATTTCGATTCCGGCATACCTAATGTAGCGTTGCATGGTTTTGAGGTCCTTCCATCCACCGACTTTCATCACTATGATGGGTGCCACGCCGTCCTTTAAGAGCTGAGTAGCGAAGCAAGCACGGAGGGCGTGAAACTTAACAGAGGTGATGCCAATGCCTTGGCAAAACATTCTAAGAATTCTTGCGGCCTCCCCACGCTCCCAATCATTGAACCTTGGAAGAACAAACTTCCGGTTTCCTGCCGCGAGCTTCAACGTTTTGATCAAACCTTCAAGTTCTTCATTGATGGGCACCTCTCGCCAGTAACCGCCTTTGGTGCATTTTGTGATCCTGAATCGGCGGTTGTAGGTTTTGGAAACCATGACTCGTTTGTTTTCCCAATCAATGTCTGTCCATTCGAGGGCCAGAAGTTCCCCACTCCGCATACCTGTGTGCAGGGCCATAGCCCAAATGGGATACCATTCATGATTGGTACTTTTGGCAGCTTCAAGAAGTTTACGAATCTCGGTGAGGGTTAGAATCTCTGGCTTCTTTTCTTCTTCCCGATTGATTCTAAATCCACGGGCGGGACTGAGTTGAGATTCTCTGATAAATCCATTGTCAGTAGCCCAACGCCAAATGCCATTCACCGTGTTTCCAATTGCTCGCTTACGACTGTTAGACCTGCCTTCAAGAGACATTTCATCCAAGACCATTTTGAAATCCATTCTTGAAATTTCATGAGCCGGTCGCTTCATCCAAAATTCAGTATAGATTCTTAAATTCTGAATGTAATCTTGGGCCGTTGACACTTCAACATGGCGGTCAGAACCTTTGCCTTCACGAAGTGCCATTTCCCAATCGTCAACCAATCGTCCCCACAAAACTCCTTGCTGTTCACGCATGAGCATTTTGCGATTGGCTTCTTGCATCAGTCTGCGTTCAAGTTTCTCTGCCTCATTTTGAGTTTTGGCCGAAGAATCTTGAAGTTCAACTTTGATGCGCGGGAAGTTTTTGCTTCTCACCCCCACGCGCACCTCAAAACTAACCTGACCGTCCTTCTCTATCCGTTTTACACTCACGTAAAACCATCCCTTCTGGTTCTTTCGATGAGTCGGTCAAGATCGACACGCTTAAAAAGCAATCGCCCGAAAGGCTTGTATGGAACAAGCCTCCCTCTGTAAACGAGATTGCGAATGCCACCCACTGTTGTTTGTAAATAACCAGCGGCGGCTTTCGCGTTCATCCACGGAGATTTTTCCGACGATTGCTGAAAATCTTCAGTTGTCAAAGATCGCTTTGAAACCAATGACAATCTCCCAGACTTGTAGTTGTTGTCAATCATGGCGGACCTCCACGGTGGGGGATGGAGTGAGAAGCTCGCGGAAAGTAAGTTGGCCTGTGTCTAAATCGACTTTTCTTTCATGAAGTAACTCGATTTCAGGAAGATCAGTTGGTGGGTCTAAGATTGTGATTACGGTTGATCTCCCTCGACGGATAACCGCCCTTATCAGCTCAGCGTCCAGGAGCCAAAGCAGAGCGCGGTAGTAAGAATTGCGGCTGATTTGCATATCATCCAACTCGTATTGCGGAACAGTTATTTCAGCGGAGCCACTCATTCCGGCTCGTTTCCAAATGATGGTTCCTAGCTGATGTGATTTACCTGGCAATCTTCCGGAGTGTGCAAACCAACGCCAAATCACAGGCCCCTTGAGGAACTGTTCTCCATCTTTGTGACGAGGTATTTGAACTTTATTTCTTTTGCTTTTACGTTTATCCATAATATTAAGAACCCCCTAATAAGAACTGATAAGAAGAATCAGTTGTTTGTGTGTGAACATGAACCTGTTCATTGGCGAAAGAGGACAAGTCTTCCCCGTGAACAGGTTTACTTTCTGCTTCGATGAGTCCAAAAACTTCTTCCCACATTCCTTTGCCACGCTCGTCTGCATAACGGTCTGGATAGCAAATCAATTTGGCATCAGAGCGGAGCCTAAATCCGTCCAGAATAATGCCACTGGCATCAGCCATAATTTCTTGAGTTTGCAAAACCACGGAATTTATTTTATCCAATGGTGCCTCAATCAAAATTGCATCATGAACTGGGGCGCAAACACTGATTCCATTTTCCGTGGCCAGTGAACAAGCAAGTCTCAACATTTCGCTTCCGTTGGCTTGCATCGGAAAGTTTCTCAGAGACCTTTCGTTGGCCTGATTACCTGTTTGGATTGTCCAACCAAAAGTAGTCGTGAGATAACCCTTGAGCATGGCGTGATCCACTGCTGCGTCTGACCATCTCCAAAATTTTGGATAAGTGAGTTTATGAATTCTCAAAAGCTCGCGGGATTCCGCTACTGATTTGCCAATTCTTGCGGCGAGTGAAAGTGCTCCCATTCCATATTGAACCGCGAGAACGCACTGTTTGTATTGGTCTCGCACGGCACCATGGGAGTGCTTCGTACCATTCGGTGGAATGGCCTTAGCCTGTTTTGCAAATGTCAAATAGGGATCACCACTGGCATAAGCTTCAAGCATTCTTGAATCCTGAGACAGAGCCGCAGCGATTCCAAATTCCTGCTGACTCCAGTCCAGATAAGCCAACCCATAACCCAGCTTTGGCTTCATCAGACTTCTCAACCAAACGGCAGTTCCAAAAATAAATTTAGAATTGCTGGGTTGATTTCTTCCGGTACGGCTTCTAAATGCTGAAAGCAGACACCTATTGCGCCCATCCTTCCCCACGCTGATCTCACTCAATCTCATTTGGGAAAGAGTGGTGCGCAATTCTCTAAGAGGTAAAAGTTTGGGATAGACCGCCGCCATGTCTTTGAATGTGCCATCATCCATTGCCAGTTTTCCGGATGGCAGCATGGGCCATGACATATCGTTATCGACAAGAAACTGCGCAAACTTTTTAGCTTTGAAAGTTCGTCCTTCAAAAACATTAAAGTCCGTATCAATCTTTGCTATCAGCTTGTCTTGTATCTTTTCCCAATTGCCCCTGAGACTTTTGAGTGCCTCCACGTCCATGGGAATTCCGGTATGCTCAATTCTCGCGGCGGCTTTCATGTAGCGGCCTCGGATCAGACCTCGCTCAATATCCAAGCCATTTTTCATTTTTAGAAAAAGTCCAAGGAGTGAAGCCACGTCCGATTCGCAGTACGCAAGCAAGGATTGTTTCTCAGAATCAGTGAAGGGACCTCCGCGAATGGCAAGGTCCCTCATGCTTTCTTTCTCAACTGACTCTATAGAAGGAAGTCCATAATGGGACAAAGCCCCAAGCAAACCATTTCCGCAAGGCAGAGTTTTGCCATTTGTGGTCACCCGGAACTCAGTGAACAAATCCAAAACATTTTCTGGAAGTTCCCATCCCAAAGCTAAATGGCAGGTCATTTCCGCACTGGCATAATACGCCACCAGCAAAGAATCTCTTCCGATTGAATACGGTGGGGATGACAATTGATTGAGTTCATCTTCCCAGAGATTTAATTTTCGACCGCTATTTAATTCCCAAGCGACAAGACATAGTGGTTTGGGACGCTCACCTGATGGAGCGGAAAATTCAAAATCCACAAACCAGACTTCACCAAAGGTTTTCTTTCCGAGTGATATCACAACCCACCTCGCAGTCTTCGCACTACTGGATGGTCCATGGAAGAAATAAAATGGTCCCGAAATGCCACTTTGATAATTTGCTGAAGATCCGCTTCGGGCCACTCGGGTTCCGGAAGATCACCAATGCTTTCAAAAACTTCATAGGCCCCCAACGCACGGCTTGCGGCCATGCGAATCCATTTTCGAGAAGCCAGATCAGCGGCTTCAAGGGCCGAGCGGTTCCAATTGTCCATGCGCCCGTCTTCCCCTGGCATCTTGACGGGCCATAAGGTGAGAACATTCTGACGACTGATAGTAGTGAACAAAACCTTGGGAGTGATTTCTCCTGGAAGCTCAGACCACAAACTTGGATCAACAAGATAGGTCTCAGATTCCTCCTTTAATTCTAAAACCGCTGTCTCAAGTCTCCACTCTGGACCTGGCCGCACACGAACATATTCTTGCCGGTGGGGTTTTCTAACAGGTACTGTGAGCAATGCCTTTTTCACCCCCACTTTATCTGCAAAATCTTGGGGAATGCGAAGCCGAGACAAATCAAAGGTGTCTAACTTCTGAGTTTCACTTGCGGGATCTTTTCCATTCAGTGGGGTTGTCATTTGCGACCTCCCATCTCATCCTTGAAAATCTCAGGACTGCATTTCAGAAACTTACAGATTTTCCCGTGATGCTTCTCGGGGACCGGAAATCCCCAGTTGATCCACTTAGACACGGACGCATCACTAACTCCTAATTCCGCCGCCAGCTGAACTTGCGGTATTCCTTTTTGTTCGAGTAATTCTTTTAACTTTTCCATTCTTGCTCCTTGTTGTTTATGTTTCCAAGGAGCCTAATTCAGAATCTTAACGAGGTAGCAAAAGTGGCAACGAGTATTTACGTAAAATAATGCAAATATGAATGGCCTAAAATCAATAACTTACAAGGTGGCATTGCCAATTTGAAACTATTCTTTGGCATTCTCAAAGTTACGGATGATGGATTTGAGGGATTCCCGAGTATATTTCTCAGGATGTTCGGGATGATAGATATGACAAAGTTCAATAGTTGCATCCAAGACCACATTTTCATAGATGCAACCTGAGTTTAGTTCATCTCCGTGCTCCTCCCTTAAATATTTTAAGCAGACAAAGAAGTAAGCTACTAGAATATCTTTTTTAGATTGAACCCAAGCTGGATTATTTACTGCTTTTTCTTTGTAGTTGGAGTCCTCAAAAAGTTGTTTTCCAAAGTCAGTAATTTCAATCTTAGAAATTTTTTCCGCAAGCTCTTTGTCGCTACTCAAATATTGGCTTACTGCCAAGTTTTTGAAAAAGAACTTAAATGGTATTGGGAAAAATGGATCATTCAATACCCGCCTTGAAGTTTTGCCACTTATTTTCAGATGAGTTTCAATCTTATTTTCAATAGTCAAAAACCTAACGTTATTAGCCATGAATCTCAATTTGTGAGTGAGTCGAATACGCAAATCGCTTAGTTCATCTATAATAATTTTTTCTTCGGCACTCGGAAGCCAATTCGGTTTTAATAATTCAATATCAGGATATAAAAAACTTTCTGCGGTGAGACGAGCGTCTACTTTTTGACCATAATATTTTTCAAAATGGTTTCGTGCAACAAAGCCAAGGTACTGGTCCAGTATTAACAGTTTTATGTCAGGACTTGTATGATCATCCTCCATGATCTGCGGAAAAACTTTCTCATAGCTTGAGTTGAATGAGCCTAAGGCATATTTGATATTGGTTTCGTAAACGGCAGTTCTAAAATCTTTTGATGGAATATAACCGCTTTCCTTGTGAGGAAACATGTCTCGTCTTCCAGGCTTTGCAGAAAGATTTCTGAGGTTAGATAATATTTTGTCTCTTGCTGCGCCATTTGGCCAATTTTCATTACGTTCTAAAAGAGAGATCATCCAATCCACTTTAAGTGGGGAACCGTATTGTTCTTTGAAAATGGAGTGTTCTTGATCGGTGAAAATCACCAAAGATTTATAACAACAACAAGCTCTTTATTGGAAGGAAATTAGCCAATTCAAGAGAAAATATAAGGCTCGACCAATGATAATCCTTGTTCCCGTTTTCCCCACCGTACAAGAACCTCGGCCCTGGCCAAGTCCGCCATGGCTTTGACCTTCGCGCCAACTTGAGGCCTTAAGCTTTCTTCAAATGATATCACGTCAATGGGTGTGATATCACCTTGGTCATGGAAAAAATCATTGAAAGTTTCATGAAGAAAATGACTCAAGCGAATCCTTGCCCCCAATTGGAAAACCAAATCTGGAAACAGTAACTCATGACCTGAATAGTGATTTCTCATCACGATTCTTAAGGACTCGTTTTCCATAAAAGTCTCTGCATAAAATCCAAAAAATAAATCTTTCCAGGATTCAATAGCTTCAAGATCAGTAACCCCATCGGGTTTCTTCAATCCCACAAGATGCTCTATAAGAAGTTGAGACCAAAAATATTTCTCTCGGCAAGTAGATTGAAAATGAGCGTTCAAGTTTAAGAAAAGATGATATAGAAATTCATAATCTTGCATCGCCTGATTTAGAACCTTTTGTTTTTCCGATGGCTTTTGCTTTGCCAGGGATTTTCCAATGGCGGCAATAGACTTCTCTCCAAATCGAAAGGGTGACCTCTCGTCAGATTTTTCTGATAGCCACTTGACGTAGCTTTCTAGGGTTCCGTGAGAGTGAGATTCATTTATCCAAAGCAAGATGGCTTGTTGTGGCGTCAATTCGGTTTCAATTTTGTTAAGTCTCTGACTTGAGCCCATAACTTATCCCCCATTTTCAAATGAGAATAGTTGGTCTTCCTCGTGACTCAAACCTGTTTCACGTTTTATGATTTTATTTTTTACTGCGGCTTCAAGAGATTCAAGTCGTTCTTCTATTTTTCCTTGCTCTATAGCTTTGAGGGCAATACCAGAGAGATATCCAACGCAGTTTGCAATCTTGGGATCAAGCTGACCTGTTCGTACGTGATGAATGGTATCGGCAATTAAAAGAAGAACATTTTCCGCAGTAGAAATGGGTAAAGGCTCAGTTGACGGGCTCAGAGTGACCGCAGCGTTCTTTGCCCCACCAGAAGCTCGTGCGGCCCTACGCTCATGGTCCATCTGGGGTGAATGAAAAAAGCAAAACTCTGACTGATCCATAGCAGGGGCGTTGCAGTGTTCACCGTTTTTTTTGATTTGGACACAAATGCGAGGAGCACCCATGCCCTATTATCTAATATTGAGTTGATAAAGGCTACTTAAGTAGTGGGGAGGGGGCTACGTCGCCCCACCGTATTTTTATTTATTCTGGAATGACAACAGCCGCATTTATAAGAGCGGGGTGACTTGAAGTTGCTATGAGGCTTCCTAAAATTCGGTTCAATGTAACTGCGGCGGCAGAGGAGTTGTATTTCTCACCAGACTCAACAACATGCCCGAGCATTTCCAAAACGGAATCCACAGATTGACCACCTAACAATATCAAATTAACTGCGGGGCGTTCGATTTCTGCATTTAATCCAGTTCCGAAACGGGCTTCCGCTCCAGCCTGAAGTTTTTCAAGTTTTGAAACGGAAACATCTAAGGGCTGCCCCAAAACAATCAAAGCCTTGAGCATAGCGGCTCTCTCATGCGTTGTGTATTTGATAGCTTTTGGGTGTTTCATCAAGGTTTCCAAAGCTTCGATTCCTTTTTTAACTGAGACTTTTTTAGCAATAGCAGACTCAATGACAGCCATCACAATCTCACCTTCAAATTCACCTGTTTGCATTCCCGATAATCCGACCAAAGCTTTTGTCAAATCGTCCATTTTTTCCATTTGCTGTTTTTGAATTGCTGCAAGTTCTTCTTTAGCTTTTGTAGAGGCCGCAAGAAAGTGATCCACATCAGACATCAAGTCTTCAGCAGAAATGTTATAAATGGTTTTCAATTTCACTAAACCCATTAACACATCATTGTTTCCAACTTTTCCTTCAATAAGCGGCAAAAATCCAATGGCGGAAGCAAATACTGATTCAGGAGAAACCTTGTTTGCATTGGCAATCGCTAAAATTTGAATCAAGGTGCTTGAATCGATTTCATCTCCGTCAGGAATTCCCTTGGGAGATTTGATATGCGCAACTGCAAGAGCCTGTTCGCTCAACGTCTTAATATCTGTACCGGTAAGTGCGGAAACCTTTACCAATTCAGTGACCAGTTCACTATTTTCAATACCAAGTTGTTCGGCAATTTTTGGTGCATTTCGAGTTGTTCTGATGATCGAGGCATATGAGTTTCTAACGAGCAATCGAGAATTCAAAATATCTTTACACGCAAGAGGACCCTTGGTGGCAAAAGAGTTATGACTGAAAGCCACAATACCTAGAAACAGTAACGTCATGTTGGATTTTTTAATTGAGTTCATATATGCACCTCTAACAAATTAAGACTTATAATTTTACTACAATTTCAACAAATGCGAACCTGGTGCCATCTTATTCATTCTAATAACTAACGAGTTGCTCCTGGACGGCCTTGAACCGGGAGATCGGAGTCCAGTGACACAATTTGGAGCTATCATTGACCAATTTATTTACAACCATAGATTTTTTATTATTTCAGGATTTTTCCCATCTAAATGACTTTAGTTTCGGCCAATTTTTGAGTTTGGCTTTGACGTTGGCTAAGTCCTCGGTGGGATCAACAAACGGAAAAGACCCACCCACCATGCTCTCAAAATTGGATATGTCAGGGGCTTTGCACAAACCAAACGCCACATCACTAAAATCAAATTTGAAATGGCCTGGCACTCGCCATTCACGTTCCCAGCGGAAATCAATTTCGTTTGGGCTATCAAAGCGTTTATAAAATGGCGGTCCGAACCCTTCTACGAGCGGCATAATACTTTTGAAATCGGCACAGTTAGGAAGTGTGGGGATTTGATCCCAAGCATGTCTGATATTTTGATTTGTTGAGTCAACATAAAAAACCGGATTGCCACCTTGTTTGCGAACCGCATCTTCAAAAAATGCCAATCCGTATGGTTGAAAATGGAGCTGTCTTCCGGAAATTTGCTTGCACTGCAAATGCACATGGTCCACGGGAGTCTCGGTGAAACAAACTGACGTCAGCCATTTTCGTTCAATCAAAGAATGAGGATTGGAAACCTTTCCGTTGGCCTTTTTTAATTTCACCTTGAAATTGAAATAGCCATAAGGCGATCTGGCTTTGATCATTTTGTCACGGATGATGGAGTCCAAAGATTGCCTGGCATTGAGACTTACCGTTCCACTTTTAGCGTTAGGAAAAATATCTTTTTTGACGCTGACAAAACCATTTCTGGTCAGGTGAATAAGGAAAGGCGAAAGGTCTTCTCGAAGCTGGAGCAGTTGTTCTTTATTTATCATTAATCCTTGAACTCCTTGATGAATATCGGTCCTATGGCGCAATGGTCTGATTCATGCTATCTATAGCGTTGAATTAAACCAGCGGAGTAGGCCAATGAAACTATATGAATTTACTGTGACGGACAATCTAAACCTCTCGGAAACTGAAATTCTAAAAGGGGCGGAGTTGGAAGCCGCAGATCAAGCAAATTTGGAGGGTTGGGTTGAGGGCTATACCTATCAACAGACCAAAGTACCGGATTTCCTACCTACTGGTGAAAAGGTTTATCACTTTGCTGTTTACGGTGAACTTCTGGATATCCCTGGCGATGACACTTCTGAAAAACAAAAATCTGGCTCGCCAAACTTCCCTGATGACATGGCTGCTCAACCTCAAGCCGAAATCTAAATCAAACACCAAAGTCCGACAACGGTCCGACAGAAGTCCGACAAATTCTGTGATTCTGCGTGATTTTCTGTGATGGAGAAGCGTGGTCGATATTGACTAACTGCTTGAAAATACCTGTTTTGAAATTAATACCGAGATCTGAATTCTGCCCTACCGAACGAGGTGATATTTTCGGGCACTATCAAGGGTTAGCGGTTTAAGTTTATTTTTAAGGGCTGTTCGAGCGGAT
>JAYTHU010000183.1:0-3004 GCA_043732305.1 Oligoflexia bacterium | reverse complement strand
CCCGAATATATTTTAGCGATTTTAAATTCAACGGATGTTGCGGCCTTCAATGGTGTGCCCAGCTTTATCTGCTGCATGGCCATCTGATCCTTCAAAGTGACTTCTTGGGAGTGGCCCTGATTATCTGTGATGGTCATTGCTTGGATGCGTCCGTTGGCATGAAAATGAGATTCGGAACGCTGATAGCCGTTCCAAAAAAGAACTGACTCAATGTCTTGCGGCTTCGCGAAAGTGACTTTGAACCATTCTCCAATTCCTTTGGTCTTTTTCCCGTTAGTTGACCAAGCAAAGTCATATCGAGAATCAAAAAGATTGGCTGGTTGATATGCAGTCACTGGCTCCAGAATTGAACTTGCCTGTATCGTCGCTTTTGCAACTGTGGGCGATTCAACACTAAGTCGATCGGCAGCACCATTTTTTCCGAAGAACGAAATCGAATATATTTTGAGCGGAGTAGATACATTGTCGGTTTCATTCACTCCAATATAAACCGACTTAATTGCAATTGCGGCGTCCCAGCTAACAACCCAGGTGCTACGGTCATTATTTTTCTTAGGCGAAATTGTACTCATTCGATTGCCGTTGACTGAAATCACAAGTGGCGCATTTGAAACCACTTCAATTTTGGTTAAATTTTCGGTATTTTCAAACTGCAAATATATTCCTTCATTAAGTCCATGATCGGCAGTGCCTGGTGTCCAAAAGCCAGTGCATCCTTGTGAAAGTAGACAGCTCAGTTCAGCAGAATTTGCCCCTTGGGATGTTGAGGTGAATGAAACAAGTCTTGGATTTCCCGCCGCCCAAGCAGCCTGCGTTGCAACGGTAAAGACGGCAAAGAGCGACGACATTTTCATCAATGCTGACTTCTTATTTTTCATTTCTGTTCTCCAATTTATTTAAGTTATTGATTTTTAAAATTAAGTCGTCGGACGAATCCAACTCAACCTGTGTGATCTTATCTAGTGAAATGCCACAGCCTGCGGATGCAATAACAGGTATGCCCCTAGCCACAGCTTCCAAATGCAGTCGTGGACTGGAAGTAAAGCAGGCAGGGTGAATTACTGCTGCCACCCGATCCCACGGGATATTGACTGACGTATATCTCTCAACTTTTATTCCGTTCCAAAAATCATTTCCCTCGAGATTGTTTTCTAATATCGCTAACCGCAGATTCAGAGCGCGTGCGGCTCTTCTCACCTCAAAAGCCCCTTCCCTAGCAGCCGTAATTGCAGGAAACAAAAATAAGTCAGGCGCGTGGGATTGTTCTGGATGATTGACTAAATCCGGCATTACCCACCCGATCTCTTCGCATTTTGGGATGATTTGAGCCACCTCACTGTGGGCAGATACAATTCTTTGTGCCCCTTGAAGAGCCTGATTTTCGGCATCTATAAAATCTTTATCCAGACGAAACTCATTCAACGTCTGGCGTTCAGGATGGTTTTTAAGTTGACGATCAAGCCTTTGCTGCAAAATTGCCATTGGGAGACGAGACGCCATAACAGTGTATTGTCGGCCCGACAGGAATTTATTTTTCCAAAGAAATGGCAATAACTCCTGATCAATATACAGATGTTCGTCTTTCATGCTCTCAATTTCTCGCATATAACTTTTTGACAGAACCGCAGCTCCAGCCATTCTAACCCAGGCGGCGACTTTTCGACGACGGCCAAATCTGCTAACAAATGACCGCTTAAAAGTCGCCCAAGGAAACTCTTTCAGCATTACAGGCGTTGGAAAATCCTGGTGGTAATGAGCGAGACCGGAGCGTCGTCTGTTGGGAGTCAATATGACATCATTGATGTTCAGTTCGCCTCGTAAAAATGTTTTGAATTCTGGCGTGAGTTTGTCGGATAAAACATATTTTCTGGACTGCGACTGCAATCGCAGGGTCTTTTGGTTTTGACGACAATGGAACTGCCCACAGGACAAACAGTCCGAAACGTCTTTTAAATCGTCGAAGCTAGATGTCCTTTCGCGGGAATTTTCAACAGCTTCTTTCGTCGAAATTTCAACTTGGTTCTTCGCCCGCAATCGCACGACAAGATCATTTTCTGTTGTCTTGGCTTCGATCTGAAACTGAAAATCACCACAGAACCTCAGATCAACGTAGTTCCAAAAAATTGTAGCATCGCGGTTTTCATCAAAATGTGCGTCTTGTATCCGGCTCGTGTGCGCATGACGTTCTACGATAGATAATCTCGCTTGTTGTGCAACTGCGTAGAGTGATCCAGAAAGTTGACAAAGGCCGCCGCCAATTGTCGGGATGAGACAGCCTTCTCGAATCTCACGCCCGATTACAAACCCCCTTGATTTCCAGGGCGCACCAATACTCTTCCAAAAACTGAAAACTTGGTAAGGGTCCATCACTAGGCCGTTAATGTGACCACAGGCCAGACGCAGATTTCTGATTTTACCCTCTTCAAAGACTTTTTCTGACTCTCGTCGCACATATCTTAGAGGTGTAATTGATTCGGAAATAATATGCGGAAAAAGATCAAACTCACGCTTCGGCGTACCGATTGGGTTTCCATAGTCCTTTGCATACCGAAGAACTTTCAATCCATTGGAACGGACAAAAAATGAAACCATACGCAGTAGCGTTGGCTCATGTGAATCAGTGTGTGTCAGCATCTGAGAGGTAATTTGTCGGTCAATCGATAAATGGTTCATTCAATGATCTTATACCCCTTCTTGACTGCTCCTTTTTCAAGAGCATCAAAATGCCACCACTCAATCGGGAGCGGAATAAATCCAGCATCGGTCATAAGAGTTCTTAGTAGCTTCCGATTGGCCAACTGCTTTTGCGTCAGACGGCCCTTGGTTAGGAATTCATCTTCCTTCAAGGGTTCAGCTTCGGGTCCAAAAAAATCGAACGGCGTTCCCATATCAATTTCAGTACCTTTTTCATCAGCAAGACTCAGATCAATCGCGAATCCAAAATTATGCATAGAGCCTGTTGATAGGTTTGCCACATATTTTTGTTTCTCGGTTCCTTTGACGA
>JAYTHU010000182.1:0-9985 GCA_043732305.1 Oligoflexia bacterium | reverse complement strand
CTATTGACCAAATTTAGAAACACAGAGGCCAATTCATAAGCATAGTCTTCACCCGCCCCATCAAACGCTGGATTGCGAGTTAATTTTTGTTGAATCTTCTGCAATACATTTACTGTATCGAGTATTGATTTTACTTTAATTGCCGAAGCCCAATGCTCGAAATAAAGGGAAGCAGATATTCCACTCACATGCGAGCTATCATCGAATGGAGCCCTGACGAGAATCACAGCGTTTTTTGATCGATTGTAAATGAACTCCGATGTGATCATGGGGAAAGGTCCATCTTTTCCATACACACGGTAAGAATCTGCAATTTCGAACTGCACTTGTTTTTGATATTTAAGAAATTTCCCAGCCAACTCCGGCGGAATGGATGCGGCAAAGGCAATAGAACTCAATAAGAAAATCGCAAAAAGAATCCCCGAAAAAACGAAATTATGTTTCATGTGCGGAAACTAACACAGGCGTGAGAAAAAGATACAATATTGAAAATTTTTTCTTCGTTAGTTTGCCAAAGCCCCTGAATTTGATACACCAGATTTATGCTAGCTATTTTATCATTATTGAGCGCAATGGTTTCCGTGCAAATTGGAGCCGCATTTGCAAAAAGTCTTTTCCCAATTCTGGGCCCCATTCCAACTGTGATGTTAAGGATCTCAATTGCGGCCATGATTCTGGCTCTCGTTTGGAGACCATGGCGAACTAAAATCACCAAGAAATCAGCCAAGGCAATCCTCCTCTACGGGACAACACTGGGTTTAATGAACATTACTTTTTATCTTTCCCTGACGAGAATTCCACTTGGAATTTGCGTGGCCCTCGAATTCACAGGTCCACTCACTGTTGCACTTTTTTCTTCAAAACATAAAACTGATTTGGTCTGGGCGATATTAGCTACCATTGGAATTATTTTAATTTTACCTCTTAAGACCGGTCAGGCTCCTCTCGACACGATCGGAATTTTGCTCGCGCTTTTCGCAGGCGCTTGCTGGGCATTTTACATTGTCATGGGAAACAAATTGGGAGCGCTGCTCCATGCGGGCACAGCAACGTCTCTAGGGATGATTGTCGCAGCAATAGTGACATTGCCTTTTGGTCTTGCCACCGTACATTTTGCAAGTCTGACTCCCAATGTTTTATTTTGGGGTGCGGCCGTGGCGATTCTCTCGAGTGCTATTCCATATTCAATTGAAATGGTCGCCATGAAAAAAATTCCAATCAAAACTTTCGGAATTTTTATGAGCCTAGAGCCTGCAATTGCCGCACTATCGGCACTGCTAATTTTGCGAGAACATCTTTATACGTCCCAATGGCTTGCCATCTTATGCGTGATCACAGCATCTGCCGGAAGTGCATTAAATAATCCTGGCCAGTCAGTTCCTAACGTGCTTGACTCCTGAAATGATTTTACAAAAAATTAGAGCACAAACTGCCGAATGCCACACTGAGATTGAAGCTAAACTTGATCTCTTCAATCGTATCAATACAAAGACTGACTATGTGACATTGTTGCAAAGATGGTTGACTTATCTCGAGCCAATAGAAAACAAGATTGCTGGTGCCGATGGTTGGAAACATTTTGAAATGGCTCATCCCATGTCTGGGAGACTCAAAAGCGCTCACCTCCGCGAAGACTTAGCATTTTGTGGTGCTGGAGAGAAAAAAGCTCATGACGGCAAAAGACCAAATCTAGAATGTTTCGAAAACATGGTTGGCTTTTGTTATGTGATCGAAGGGTCTACTTTAGGCGGCCAATTTATTTCGAAAGAAATGAAGAAACGTTTCTTTGCTAACGAAGATGGTGGAACAAAATTTTATTCCGGTTACGGAGCAAATAACGGAATCATGTGGAAAGAATTTTGTGCCAATTTAGAAAATTGGGGTCAGCGTAAAGATATCGATCAAGACAAAGTTGTATTTACGGCTGTGGAAACATTCAAAACTTTACAAGAATGGCTCTGCGGAAATTAAATCCTCGGAAACCAATTCAATAATTTCAGCGTTTAAGAACCTCTGGCGATTCCACGCATAAAAGCAAATTGCCCAAGCCATACCAAGTCCAAAACCCACGGAATGGCTGAGGTAACTAACGTTTGGATGGAATGTTTCTGGAAGCAAAAGAACAGCACCCACACCTATTGCTTTTACCGCACGCTTAGAAAATTTATCGCGGCTTTCAAGCAGGAAATAAAGTGTGAGCCAGGCAGCGCCCATCCAATAGACCACTCCAGAAACACCCAATAGACTTGCCTCTGGTGGCATTGTTGTCAGAACGATGAAGTTGGTCACTCCACCAAAAAATATCGCAGCAGCGGGGAAAACCCATTTACCAAAATGGCCATAGAGCAAATACGCGAAGGCTGAAAATAAAAGTGAGTTGGAGAGGAGATGCTCAGTATCAGCATGAGCAAAAAGTGCAGTCCAGAGTCTCCAGTACTCGTGGTGCACAAAAACATTTTGCGGAATGGCAGTCATCAAAGTGCTTGCGCCAAATATATCGGACCAAAAGAAAAAGCTCGAAAATATCAGTACAAGCACTGAGCCCAAGGCGACAATTGACGATTTAGGATCAGGCTTTCTTGTCAACCAATGACCACGAACTTTACGATCAAATTTACCAATTTCCATCAGTTTAATATGGGAATGAAACGCGGAATGTCAAATTTGCGGTGCGCCTCTAAATATCAAATGAAAATGATGCGCTTTTATTTTCATTACGGCAGTCACACCAAAACCGGAGAGCAGTGACTGATCAAGTTTTTCCTCATTCTTAAGTTCGATGCGCAGTCGTGAATGAGCGACATGAGATGCCTTAATTACATTATCAGCCCCACCCAATAATTTCATGAATGCGAGATCTTTGATTTTCACATCCCGAGAATTCGGGGCGATCTCAATTGATTCAATAACCGCATTTGCCTTCGGTCGTGACGAAGTTCTTTTAAGCCGCTCGTCCATAGAGGTTCTAAGGTTTTCGGAATTAGTTCCAAAGATAGCTTGAACTCCGCCGGGAACCATCATGACTGCAGTGGCGCCAAGTTTGATCAAAGCTTCTTTATTGACGAGTGTTTTATCTTTTATAACTACTCTGATTCGCGTGATGCATGAGTCAAGGCTCACGATATTGGGGGCATTCCCAAATGCTGCAATTAATTTTTCGGCTTTTGTTTGATCACGGTCTTCAGTTTGAGCGGAGTCACCAGAGACAGTCGTTTCGATTTCTCTTCCTGGGGTTCGAAGATTGAATTTTAGAATGCAGAAAGTAAAAACGACGTAGTACATCATTGCCCAAAGTGGACCGAGGACAAAAAACCAGAGCGCATTTTTAGATTCGGGAAATAGAATGAGAAAATCTACAAGGCCGTGAGAGAACGTCATCCCATGTTTGATTCCCAACACAATGCAAAGCGCATAGGCGGCCCCACAAAGTAAAGCGTGAAGTCCGTAGAGTATGGGAGCTACAAATAAAAATGAAAACTCAATCGGTTCAGTGATCCCTGTTAAAAAAGAAGTGAGCGCGGCTGAGATCATCACGCCTCCCACCACAGCACGGTGCTCGGGACGTGCGGATCTCCATATCGCAATCGCTGCTGCAGGCAATCCCCACATTTTAAATAAATATCCCCCGGCAAGATTTCCAGCTGTGGGATCTCCACCGATGTAGCGAGCAACTTCACCAACAAGTTCTTTTCCGGTTCGCGGATCTATGTAATGTCCCGCTTCAAAAAAGAAAGGGACATTCCATATATGATGCAAACCGAAAGGAAGCAGAAGTCTTTCGACAAACCCATAAAGACCAAAAGCAAGAGCGGGATTTCCTTGAACTGACCATTCAGAAAAGCTATGAATTATTTTTCCAACAGGAGGCCACACAAAACTCAGAACCAATCCAAGCGCAATTGCGGCGAAGGCAGTCAGAATTGGAACTGATCTTTTACCTGAGAAAAAACCCAAGTATGAAGGCAACTCAATTTTGTAAAAGCGATTAAATATCCAAGCCGTGATCGCACCAATCAGAATGCCGCCAAACACTCCAGTGTCAACGGACTCAATCCCTAAAAAAGGTTTCACGGGATAGCCCAACATTTTAGAAAACACACCAAGGGTAGCCAACAAAACAAAATATCCGACCACTGAAGCCAGTGCAGAAACGCCATCGTTTGCAGTCAGACCCAAAGCGGTCGCGATTGCAAAAAGCAGAGGCAAGTTTCCAAAAATCACGGCGCCAGCTTGGGCCATGACATCGGAAACTGTCACTGGCAGAATTGCAAAATGAGCGCTTCCAATTCCCAGAAGTAATCCCGCGATGGGAAGTACCGCAACGGGAAGCATAAGTGCCTTGCCTATTTTTTGGAATGCAGAAAAAATATTTTTTGGATGAATCATGGTGAGACCTCGAAACATTCTAAAGTTTCCATCGAGCGGACTTCGATGGCATTCTTAAGCTTCAACGACATTACAGATTTTTTCTGACTTTGCAAAAATGAGATCTCTCGTACTTGAGCTTTAACCAAAGGAATCGCAGGCACACTCACACTGAGTTCCGTCACGCCTAGCCCAATGAGAATGGGGATGGCACCGGCATCTCCCGCAATGCCTCCACAGACAGCGACGGGCACATTACTTTTACGTGCACCTTTGACGGTCAGTTCGATTAGTTTGAGAACGCTAGGGTGGAGGCCATCAACTTCCTTGGAAAGTGTTTTATGTCCTCGATCGATGGCAAGAGTGTATTGCGAAAGATCATTTGTACCAATCGAGAAAAAATCTGCAACTTCCGATAATTCTTCGGACATCAACGCCGCGGAAGGAACCTCAATCATCAATCCTACCTTGCAATGATCAGCAGACAAATTTAAGCCTGCGCATTCTTCTTCATATATTTTTTTAGCTTCGATAAATTCTTCTACAAAAGTAATCAAAGGAAACATGATGTGAATCTCGCCTTTAGACTTCACACGAAGAATTGCCCGCAACTGTTCTCTGAGAAGTTCGGGACGTCGCAAACCGATTCTAATTCCCCGCTCTCCCAGAAATGGATTTTCCTCTTTGGGGATATCTAAATATTGAAGTGGTTTATCGGCACCCACATCCAGTGTGCGAATAGTGAGAGTGCGTGAGCCTAAAGCATCAGCAATTTGTTGATAGACTTCTAGTTGCTCAGTCTCAGAAGGAGCCGTGCTTCTTTCTAAAAATAAAAATTCTGAGCGAAGGAGTCCAACCCCATCGCATCCCATTTCCACAGCACTTTTAGCGTCAGAAACTCCACCGATATTGGCGGAAACCATCACCGTCAATCCATCTTTTGTGACCGCTTGATCTTTGGCATTAGCGAGAGCTCGCTTTTTTTTCTCGATAAATATATTTTGCTGATTTTGAATTTCCAACTTTTCTTTGGCAGTAATATTTTTTCTAATTTCCCCGCGATCACCGTCGAGTGAAATCTCCGTTCCATCAGGAATTTCCAAAATAGAAATTTGACAACCCACCACTGCTGGCAGTCCGAGGGATCTAGCAAGTATCGAAACGTGGGAAGTAGCTCCACCCGTGGTTGTGACAAAGCCAACCACATTGGATTGGTCAATTTTTACGATGTCAGATGGACTCAAAGAATCAGCGACCAAAATGGATTGCGGAGGCGGATTTGGATTTTTTGCTTTAGTTCCAGTTAATATTTGAAGAACTCTCGCTCCCACATCTTTCAGGTCACTC
The DNA here is from genome assembly GCA_043732305.1 of Oligoflexia bacterium. Taxonomy (GTDB): domain Bacteria; phylum Bdellovibrionota; class Bdellovibrionia; order JABDDW01; family JABDDW01; genus JAYTHU01. The sequence continues at coordinate 4,273 of JAYTHU010000182.1, read as the reverse complement.
GCTCTTCCCGAAAGCAATTCATTTTTCAGAGCGCTCAACCGAGATGAAGAATCTGAAATTACTTTTTGCCATGCAAAAGCGGCATCATCTCCTAGCTTTAAATAGTGCTGAGTGGCAGTCATAAGATCGGGATCATCGAGAAGCTCTTGATGAGCAGCAAAAATTCCGGCCTGGGACACTTGCCCTTGAGTTTTTAATTGTTTCTCCAGCGATGCAAGTTCAGCGGTGGCTTGAGCAATCGCTCGATTGAAACGAGGAATTTCAGTTTTTGGATTGGAAACTTTATTTTCGACCGTGTGAACAAGTTCTCTAATTTGGAAAACTTTTCCTACTGCGATTCCCGAAGATGCCGCGATTCCGCAAAGTGTGTCCTTCGACGGACTTGGAGAAGCGGTTTTCTGAGCAATAGGCGCTTGCTCTTTAAGGTGCTTCAGAAAAACCGTGAGCTCATCCACGATTTGTTTAGCATTTTGTCCATTTGCCGAAACAGAAATTTCATCGGCAAAAATAATTTCCAGACTCATGACGGCTATGACACTTTTTGCATTGGCCTTTGAATTACTAGATTTTTTAATTAAATTAATTTCAGATTTAAATTTCTTGGCTTGTGCGGCCAGCAGCGCTGCAGGTCTGGCGTGAAGTCCAGCGGGGAGGGATATATATATACTTTCACCGGCGAAAAACTCTTCTCGCTTGAGCAATGCCGTTTTCGATTCATCGATAAAATCTAACTCAAAAATTTCTTCGACACCACCAGCTACGAAATCTTTGGAAGAAACTCGAAGTACACCGTTTTTATTTTCGATGAGAACCATGATCGTGACTAAGCTTTTTGCATATTGCGAAATCAGATCAGCATCAAACTCGATAAGCTTCTGTCCCCTCGTGACTGAATCCCCCATCTTCACTCTCGGCGTGAATCCGCGTCCTTTGAGATTGACCGTATCCAAACCAATGTGGAGTAGAACTTGAATGCCTTCTGAGCTTTCAATCGTTAGGGCATGGTTTGATGAATGGAGATGAATGATTTTTCCGTCAATAGGCGAAAACAACACCTGATCTGTTGGATCGATGGCAATGCCGTCACCGACAACTTTTTGAGAAAATACGGGATCCGGGATATTTTCTAAGGAAACCACGGGGCCGCTCACGGGAGCAAGGAACTTGATAATCATATGCGAAGGATTGGATTTTTAATGAGGTTCGTCAACAAAAAATAGACAAGCGCTCAGAGTTTGACTTAACTGTAAACGGTCGCTAACCGGGAGAATCCATTGAAATACTTTTTTATGTTCACTGTTGTGCTTTTTGGAATGCTTTCTTTTGCGCAAAATTCCGGCCCAGATATTCGAGGGCAGGCTGCACAAAGTCAGGCACTGATGTTACAGAACATAGACCGGCCGGACAGTGCACCCGGAGTAGTGGTGGCCGCAGCATCACACGCAAACCCAAATTACTATTTTCTCTGGATCAGAGATTCCGCTCTCACTATGCAAGTTGTGGGAAAACTCTATAGTTTGTCAACTGGATCTGGCGGTTCTGGACAACAAGCTTATTTAAAAAAGTTATTGCTTGAGTATGTCGATCTCACTCAAAAAATTCAATTGGCACCCAACAGAAGTGGCGGACTTGGCGAACCCAAATTCAATGTCGATGGGAGTGATTTTTTAGGTGATTGGGGAAGGCCGCAAAATGATGGACCAGCTATCCGGGCATCGAGCCTCATTGCCTTCGCGCGAACACTCGTAGAAGAAGGGGAAAACGACTACGTTCACAAAATTCTTTATCCCATTATAAAAACTGATTTGGAATTTGTTTCTCATCATTGGGGTGAACCGTGTTTTGATTTATGGGAAGAAGTTTTTGGTTTTCATTTCTACACACTGATGGTGCAAAGACGTGCGCTCGTCGAAGGTGCGGCAATGGCCGCTGCGATGGGTGATCCTGGCGCGGCACAGTATTATAGAGAACAGCTTGCAGCAGTCACTCAAACAATCACAAAATTTTGGGATCCGTCTCGCGGTTATATTGTTGCCACGCTCAATGGAAATTCTCGGAAGCCAAGTAATCTGGACAGCGCGGTTATTTTAGGAGTGCTCCATGGTCATACGGACGATGGATTTTTAAATTACAGTGATCCCAAAATTCTGGCAACTGCGGAAAAGATCAGAGAAAGTTTCGAAAATATTTACGCGGTGAATTCTAATAAAAATCTTGGAACGGCCATCGGGCGTTACCCCGAAGACACTTACAACGGCTACTCTGTGGACAGTAGAGGCAACCCCTGGTTTTTGTCGACTCTTGCGTATGCCGAACTCTTTGCACGAGCTGCAGTGGAAACTGGGAACCAGAAATTTCTTTCTACCGCCGACAGTTATTTTGCGCGGGTATTTTTCCATCGAGGAGCAGGAGGTTCACTCTCCGAACAATTCAATCGTGACAGCGGATTCATGCAAGGAGCCCCTAACCTCACATGGAGTCATGCCTCATTTATCACGGCTGCATTTGCACGCTTAGGATTGAGACCATAACAAATCACTAGCTAATACAATTTAGTTTACTAGCAACGCACAACTGCTAAAGAGATTTAACTAAACTTGGCAAGCTCAAATAGATCCAATGAGGATGAAAAGGATCATGATAAGCATTAAAACAGCTGGAAGAAATTTTCTTGGAGAATCCTTGACTTTGAAATGCATCAAAACAGCTCCGACCATTAGGCCTGCGAGTATCATGGACGCAGGGGCCGCCAGACTTGGCAGAACAAAGCTAGCGAGCAAGCCCAATCCACACGTGACTTTAACCACGCCGACGACGTACACAGACCAAGGAGGCAACCCGTAAATTGCAAACTCTTGAATCATATTCGACGCTCCTCCCCCACGAAACTTTGTGGTCTTATTGAAACGTAAAATCCAAACATTAAAAAGGCCTAAAGGAACAATGATTTTGAGTACAATTAACAATTTATCTGCCATGATCTAAAATATCTCAAACGTTCAGAGTTTGGCTATAAAAATGAGGTGCCAAAGTGTATGTTACGATTTTTTTGAAAGCTGCCGAGTTGATTTCGGCGCTGGCATTTCTTTTCTATGGTTTTCAATTCATCTTTAACCCCAAATTTACAACCGAATTTGAACGCTACAAATTGCCAGCTCTTCGTCAATTGACGGGCATTTTGGAAATAGCCGGCGCATTAGGAATAGTCGGAGGTCATTTTTACCATCATTCAGTGTGGCTAGCAGCATTAGGTCTAGCTATTTTAATGATTTTTGCCATCATAACCCGCATTCGAATTAGGGACACTTTTATCCAAATATTGCCAGCAGTAGTACTTCTTGCATTAAATGTCTTCATAGTCTGGGGGGAACTTCAGTAGTCCAGTTTAAGACGAGGAAACCAGTTAACACCCACGAGAAATTATTTATTATTAACACTGAAAAACGAGGTCCCAAACAATGATCCCATCAAATTTAACTCCCACTGGAAAACGTTCGATTACAAGAAATATTATATTGGCAGATTATCTAGTGTTAACTGCGGCTGGAATTTCTTTATTATTTTCAATATACCTTTGGTTCTTTTCAAATAAAGAACAAGGTCTTTTTGTAGGTTTGTGGGTGCCATCAATTATTTCTCTTGGCGTTTATTTTCGCGTCGTTTTGGGGAGCCTAAAACAGTGAACGATAAATACATCTTTGTTGTGGGTTTCGGAGTTTTCTGTTTGATGCTTGGCTATATCTACATTTTCCTTTCGGCAATTAGGACTATGGTTGACCGGGACGAAATGACTGTTGCAAAGCAGATTGAAAATGAGCCTGACAAATAATTTTAAAGATTATTACGTCCGGCGCGAATATTGAACAGCTTGACTAATGGTGACCGCGGCAAGGATTGAACTTGCGACCCCCAGTTTAGGAAAGCTGTGTTCTATCCACTTTTAAAAATCTATCAATGAAATTACAGGCTTTCAAGTTTTCTTGCATTTTCTTGGAGGTTGTCTTGGGTGGATGGGTCTGATAGAAAATTTGGGGTTGAGAAAGTGAGCCTTCGAAATGCGACCTAAAATTTGGATTAGCTGGAGTTCAGGAAAAGATAGCGCCTTTGCCCTCAACGAGTTGCTCCGTTCTGGGGACTATGAGGTCACGGGCTTATTGACGACCGTAAAATGTCGGACCTTGCCCCACGTTTAGTTGGAATTGGTTGAGTGGCGCTTTCTTTCTTACGCAACTTGATTCCCCAGGTCAATTTCTTTTTTCTCAGTTAACAATCT
>JAYTHU010000181.1:0-26252 GCA_043732305.1 Oligoflexia bacterium | reverse complement strand
ATAACACCTCCACCAGTATCCCTTCTCGTGCGATCAATGGCGCAGAAATTTACGCTCTTCCAGGCTACAGAATAAACCAGTGGATGATTGGAGCATTGATTGGTTATGAATTCGTCGGACAAACTGCGGATCCTTCCACGGTTTCGAATCAAAATGTGGGTGGCTCGGGTTACAGTGTTGGTCTGGCTGCAACATATGATGTGGCGAAATTTAATTTTGGTCTGAGTTGGGATATTTTGAGTTCTTACACTCTGTCAACAAACGCTTCTGGCGGCCAATCATCGATTTACACCGCTCCGCTCCCACTTTCTTTTCATGTATTGGCGAATTACCGAGTTTTGGAAAACCATCCTGAATGGCTTGTTGGACTTTTCATGAAACTCACTTCCTACAGCACAAGTAGTTTGGGAGGGACCTCGGTTGACGTTTCTTCAAACAAATTTACGACCCTCCTTTACGGGGTTGGCATCACTTACATTTATTAATTAAACCAAAAGGGGTACTCGTTATGACTAAAAAATTACTAGTTCTTATTTTTTTTACAGTCGCCATTGCGGCTCTGGTTTCTTCATGTGGCAAAAGCGGGGGTGTTGGAATTGGTGGAAATGCAATATTCTACGGGGCTGGGCAATAAATAAATTCTAAGGAGATAGCACATGAAATATATTTTATTTTTACTATTTGTTTTGGGCAGTTTCAATCTAATGGCGGCAGTAAATCCTTCGTCAGTTAAATTAACAATTTATGGTGTGGCACTTTCAACCAATGCGGATTGTTCGAATGCAACGGTTCTAAGTTACAGTCCTTCAGGCACAACATACGATTTTATGCAAAATCCTGCGATTATTTCCGGCAATGTTTCGTCGGGAACTTATCCTTGCGTGATTTTGTACATGAGTAACGTGATCACCCATATTCCTGCAACCAGTGATGGAGTGAGTTGTGTGGCGGGTACAAGTTATTCAGGATCAATTTGCAACCTCGGTAACGCTTGTCAATTTACAACAGCTTCTCCGAACGCAAGTAATGTTCTTGTCTATGGTGGCTTAGGAACGCCTACCTCCACTAGTGGAACTGACTCCACCCATATCGATAAGATGCTCTTGTTTCTAAGCACGTCATCAACCGGGTCTGGAAGCACCGCTTTCCAACAACCCACTTCTGCTAATTGGACTTATGGAATTAAGTTGGGCGCCCCGTTTGTGATGTCTAGTTCGGGTGGTGGTACATTCGTGGTGAATTTTAACAATCAAGTGATAAGCGGTGGTGGGACATGCAATTTAAATGCTCCATCATTCTCGTTTAGATAAGCCTTCGTTTTTTTGATTTATTAAAAAGCCCAAGTCAATTTAGACTTGGGCTTTTTTTATCAGCGTATTTTTCCCCAGCGCAGTTTCGCCGACTTCGACCGAGGATTATCAAATTGCTCTTGCACCGATGGACGAATAACTTCGGTCGAGATCTCGGTGAAAACTCCAGACCTTAGATAAGTTTGAAATGCCTTTTTCACTCGCCTGTCTTCCCCAGAATGAAAACTAATGATGGCGATGCGCCCTCGCTTGTTTAATAAATCAGGGATCGCATCTAGAAATTCCTCAAGTGCTGCAAACTCATCGTTTACCGCAATTCGCAAAGATTGAAACACCCGGCGAATGGGGCTGTCTCCTTCTTCTTCCTGAATTCGCGGAGAAAATGTGCTCATCACTTTGCGCACACACTGTGCCACATCGGTCGTGGTTTTGGGGCGAGCTTTTTTCAGTGCTTCAGCAATGGGGCCGGAGCGAGGTTCGTCGGAATTCTCGGCAATCGTGTCTGCCAAGTTTATCATAGAAAGGCGGTTCATTAAAAGAAAGGCGGGCTCACCATATTCAGGATTCATTCGCAAATCAAAAACAGCTTCTTTCTTGAATGTGAACCCACGGGAAACATCATCAATTTGCATGGAGGAGACGCCAAGATCCGCAATGATGCGGTCAACTCCATCTATTCCGTTTGTGTTTAGAAATGGAACGGCATCTCGGAAATTAGCGTTTCCCGTGATGAAGTTTTCAAATCCTAAGTCTCTCAATCTTTTTTCGGTCTTAGGAAGTTCAATGGGATCTTGATCAAGCCCAATAAGTTTTCCTCGTGGAATCTTTTTAAGAATCTCGGCCGCGTGTCCGCCAAAACCGAGAGTCGCATCAAGAACCACATGATCAGACTTTAAATTAAAAATTTCAAGAATTTCATTCACGCAAATCGGGCGATGACTTCCAAAAGGCGTGGCTCCTCGCTTTTTTATCTTTGCTATCTCATCGGGATATCTTTCGGCGTTAAGTTCTTTGTATTTATCGCCGGATTTACGTGGGTGAGTCCCTGAGTATCTTATTCGTCTTGTCATTTAATTCCGCCGCACAATTTCTATTTGTACCATTGCTCAACGAGCGCCGCGGACTTGGTGACAGTTTCTATTAACCGGTTTCTGAGAGCATCAGTGAATTTTGTGAGAAGCTTTTTTGTCTGAGATGCGGCACCGGACGGAAGGTATTTGACGATAAATGTTTTCATGAAGCCAGATTACTGGTAAAGAACATAAGGAGCAAATAAATTTTTTTTAAGCAGACTGCAGCGTCTCGCCAAGCTTTAAGCAAGCCACCGAAAGTTCATTGTGCACACGACTTACCATGAAAGCTTCCGTAAACTAAGCGGAGAAAAAAGATGTTTCACTAAAAGCTATTTTCCGAGAACCTGTAGAGACGCTTTGAGCGACATTTTCCCGTGCTATCATCTAGACTACTTCTGCAGTATGCTGTTCCTATGAAACTAGTATTGATCCTAGGAAATCAGCTTTTCGATCCGCAGATTGTTGCAAAAAAGATCCGCAACAAAAGCGATGTTGTCATCTTCATGCGAGAAGATACTGAGCTCTGCACTCATTTCAAATATCACAAACAAAAGATTATTTTCTTCTTAGGCGCGATGCGCGCCTGCGCGGAAGAATATCGGCGCGAAGGTTTTACTGTCCACTATGAAAAAATAAATGAAAGTGCTGATACTTATGTGGAGGCATTGGCGCAGTTCATAAAAAGTCAGAAAATTGAAAAGGTCGGCTGCTATGAGATAGAAGACAAATTCTTTGAATCTAGAATATTTGATCTACTAGATAAAATAGAAATCAAAAGACAAGTTTGGCCATCGCCAATGTTTTTGACTTCTCGCTTAGCTTTTAGCGAATATCTGAGTTCGCATAAAAGGCCGTTTATGAGAACGTTCTATGAGTTTCAACGGAAACGTCTAGACATTTTGGTTGATCGAAATCACGCGCCCATCGGCGGGCAGTGGAGTTTTGATGAAGACAATCGCAAACCATTGCCCCGCAACTATGAGCCTCCCGAAGTGCCTGTTGTCAAACATCCAAATTTCTTAGCTGAAGTCATCAAAACCGTCGAACGAGAATTTCCGTCTCATCCCGGTAATTCTAAAACATTTTGGCTGCCTATCGATCGCGAAGGCGCAAAACTATGGCTTCAGAAATTCTTGGGCGAACGCTTCAAAGATTTTGGGCCTTATGAAGACGCTCTCAGTCCCGAGCACACGGTGATCAATCATTCGGTTTTGACTCCCTTTTTAAATACAGGACTTCTCACTCCCGCCGAAATTATTGAAGCGGCTATTCACTGCGCGGAGAAAAATAAAATTTCTCTTAATTCTTTAGAAGGTTTTGTCCGGCAAATTATCGGCTGGCGAGAGTTCATCCGCGGTATTTATCAAAATTTCAGTGATGTGCAAGAGGAGAAAAATTTCTTTGGCCACAAACGCAAACTCAATAACAAATGGTACACCGGTGAGACTGGAATCCCCCCTCTAGACGATGTTATTAAAAAAGTTATTCGCCACGGGTATGCTCATCATATTGAGCGCCTCATGGTGGTGGGTAATCTCATGTTGCTGTGCGAGATCGAGCCCTCGGAGGCCCATCGTTGGTTTATGGAAATGTTTATTGATTCGTCTGATTGGGTGATGGGTCCCAATGTTTACGGGATGGCCCTTTTTAGCGATGGCGGAATCTTTGCGACTAAACCTTATATATGTGGATCAAACTACTATCGAAAGATGGGAAAATACAAAGAGGGAACCTGGCAGGACGGCGTTGATGGACTGTACTGGTCTTTCATCGCTAAGCACGAATCCTTCTTCCTCAAAAATGCCCGCATGGGGATGGTCCTTAAAACCCTTCAGCGCATGCCCACGGAAAAAAAGCAAAGGATTTTTAAAGCGGCGGAAGAACTTAAATCATCCCTTACTTAGCTTTTAATACAATCTAGTCATTGCTAAAATTCTCAAATTCTTCAATTATTAATGTTGGGGGAGTTAAAGCAAAAATTGATGGAAAAGATATTGTTAGTGGAAGACTGCCTTGAGGTTCAAGTGCTGGTTCGCGGCGTTTTGGGAAAGCAATATTCTCTCACCACAGTAGGCACTGTTGCTGGTGCGCTAAATGCTATTGAAAATTCTAAATTCGATCTCATCATCGCGGATATCGGACTTCCTGATGGTGATGGCTTTCATTTGTGTAACCGACTCAAAGATAACGATCAAACATCTGATATACCGCTCATTTTTTTGACAACAAAGGGAAGTCTAGCAGACAAGATGACCGGATTTGCTCTGGGAGCAGATGATTATATTGTAAAGCCTTTCGAGCCCCTTGAGCTTCGCGCTCGAATTGTATCGAAGCTTAAAAAATCAACCGGAATAAATAAGGAAATAGTCCTCAAAGGAAATTTGAAAGTTAATATCCCTTTTCAGAAAGTTTTTGTCATTGAAGATGAAGCCGAGACTGATCTCGATCTCAGCCCCAATGAATTTAGATTAATCTACTATTTTTTGAATCATGAAGGTCATGTTTTAAGCCGAGGCCAGCTGCTACAAAAAGTCTGGGGCGATAACGCGAACGTCACCGAACGAACCGTTGACTCACACGTTTATACATTGAGAAAAAAATTAAAAGCTCATGCCAGCTATCTTGAGTCAGTTTTCGGCGAAGGCTACAGATTCTCCGTGCGTGCATAGACTTTAGTCCAGTTCTCATTAAATTCTAATTTGTCATGAACTTTTGACATCTCTTTGAAACTCCCATGAAACCTTCTCCCGACAATAATCTTGTTCGGTAAGAGTTTATGTTTCAACCAAATGACTAACTAACGGGAGAGGGAGATTATGAAAGCAAATAGACCAATGAATAGATTTTTTAAAAAACGTTTTTTACACGGGATGCCAATAATATTTGTCTCGCTATTTTTTTTAGGCAACATAGTACATGCGACAGAAGTCTCAAGTCCTGGCTCTAGTGGTTATGTCGAGGCATTGTTGGGAGTTGGGATGTTAAATAATAACGGTGGAACTAACTTTACCTATGGTGTTGGCTGCGGATACAAATTAAACCCAAATTGGAGTGTGGGCGCGGATTTTACTTATAACTCTTTTGTGGTTCCATCTCCATTGACTTCCAATCTCACCCTTGCTTTAGCAAATATTAAATATTATTTTGGTTCAGGATGGTTTGGTGGGGTAAAAATTGGATCCGGAACAGTTTCTTATTCAGGGACTGGCGCTCAGTCTTCATCAACCAATCTCACTTCGGGTCCAACCATTGGCTATGACTGTGCCTTCAGTGAACATTGGTCAGTGGGCGGAGAGACTAGTCTTCTTTGGGTGAATAATTCAAACCCAGGCGTAAGCGTGTTTCAGGTCCTTGCTAATATGAAATATGTGTTCTAAGGCAACAATCAATCTTGGTTAGGGGAAAATTTATGGCAAAGTTTCTAATCTCTATATTGCTGCTTATTTCGTCCACTTCCTGGGCAACGGTAAGCGCGTCGAATGGAATGAAGCGATGGAGGGCACAAGGATATTATGGCCTTGCCTCCGTCAACCCTTCCGACATAAATGGGAATCCAGTTTTCAACTCAGTGACACCAAAACCAGGAAATCTCACCACGGATTTTTATTTTGGCGGAGGAGTTGGATACATGCTCTCCCCCAAATTAGATGTCAGAGTTATTTATGAGTCGCAAAATTCAAAAAACGCGACAAATCTTACCAATCCCGCTGTAAGCAATGGTGGATTTGAACTAATTCAAAACGAAATATGGGGTCAAATAAACTACTACGTTGTTCGCAATAGTCGACTTAATGTGTATGTTGGTGGAGGACTTGGTTATCCAACCTATTCCCATGCGACTCTTACTCTTGCATCAGCGACTGGATACGATGCTGACAAATCTTTAAATTATATCGGACAGGGTGGCATCGACATTCTTCTTGGCAACCATTTCTCTTTAAATTTTCAGGGTGGGTATCAATCAATTTCAATGTCGAACTTGAAAACCTCATCAGGTGCGGTGTTAACTAGTACCAGTGGCGGAAATGCAAAAATGGATTTGAGCGGCGCAAGAGTTCAAGTCGGTTTAGCTATAATTTTCTAACCGTGTCAATAGTGGGAGTGTGTGTGCTCAGAAAGTTTCTAAATTTTAACGAGAAAATGAGTCGAAAAACTATTTATAAGAGATACGGTTTTGCACTTTCTGTGAGTGTAGTAGGTCTTATAATAAAAGCCACTATTCATGGCATTAGCCTAAATTCAGTTCCTGTTTTTTTCTTGGTTATGACTTTAAGCAGTGTTTATGGGGGGCGTGGGCCAGGCATACTCTCCGCGGCAGTCTGCTCACTTATAAATCTTTATTTGTTTATTCCTCCAGTAAATACTTTTTATATAACATCTATCGAAGGAACCATTCAATTTTTGGGATTCACCGTTGGCGCATTTGTTATTAGTTCGCTAACAGGGTCTCTGTATGAGGAAAGGGAGAAAGCAAAAAAAGCCACCGAAAAAGCTTTGGACTACATTCATCAGAAAGAAAGTTTTGTCGCTAATGTTACCCATGAAATAAGAACGCCAATAAATGCAGTTATAGGCTTAACAAATATCGTCAATGATGTTGAAGGTATCCCCCCTGAAGCCAAGGCATATATAAATAAAATTCAAGAGTCGAGCGAGATACTTTTATCGCTCGTCAATGATATCTTAGATTTTTCAAAACTTGATTTTGGAAAGATCCAAATTGAGACTATAGATTTCAAGCTTTCCGAAAAAATTCATCAAAGTGTTAGTCTCGTTAGCCAAATAGCTAGAAACAAAAAGTTAGAGATTTCCTACAGAATTGATCCCGATCTGCCCACCTTCTTAAAAGGAGATCCTTCGCGTATTTCTCAGGTGCTTTTAAACCTTCTCTCCAACGCAGTTAAGTTTACTGAGGAAGGCCGCATTCAATTAATAGTCCAGCTACAAAATCAAGAAAATGAATTTCTAAATGTGAAATTCAAAGTCATTGATACCGGGGTCGGTGTAGCTCAAGAAGCTCAAGGAAAAATTTTTGATGCATTTGTTCAAGAGGATATTTCAACGACCCGCAAATACGGTGGAACTGGTTTAGGGCTTTCAATATGTAAACGGCTTGTTGGACTCATGGGCGGCGAGATTGGAGTAGTGAGTGAGGTTGGGCGTGGTTCAACTTTCTGGTTTTCTCTTCCCTTAGAAAAAGGAGAAAAGAAAATAATAAGCGATTTTTCTTCTAAGACCTTGCCTAAAACAAGTTCTGATAAAAAAATTCTTGTCGTAGAGGATAACGAAGTTAATTTATTGGTTGCGACAAAGACTTTACAAAAACTCGGATGCCATGTTGATTCCGCACAGGATGGCAGCGAAGCTTTGGCACTTGTTACAAAAGATCACTATGACGCTATTTTGATGGATTGCCACATGCCAAAAATGGATGGGTATGAGACGACTCAAAAAATAAGAGAATTAGAGGCTGCGAGTGACCGGCACACTCCTATCATCGCCCTTACGGCATACGCATCCAAAGAAAATCAAGAGAGATGCCTGCAAGCGGGCATGGATGATTATCTTTCTAAGCCTATTAGAGTTGATCAACTTGTTACCGCGCTAAACAAATGGATGAAATTCCAGTCGCCAGACCTCAATACTTCTAAAAATTCTGTAAATGCCACCGAAGTGGTCTTCACTTTGACCAATGGCAATCCTACCCTGGATACCGCTCAACTTTTGACTCTTCGAGATCAGTTAGGCGATCAGACGGAGATAGTAGATGAGGTTATTGAAACATTTTTAACCTACACTCCTGAAAGAATAAAAGAACTTGAAAACGTTTATGAAAAAGGAAGCTTCTTAGGTGTCGAAAAAATAGCTCATAATTTGAAATCCGCCAGTGCAACAGTTGGAGCCTCAAATATGGCTAAGCTATGTGGGGTTTTAGAAACTCTAAGCGGAGAAAAAAAACTCGGCGGTGTCGATGTGACTATAAATGCCATCAGATTTGAATTTCTTATGGTTAAAGAAGAGTTAAGTGAGTTCAAAAGAAATCGAATCACAAGTTCCACTCCGGTTGATGAGCTCAATTGAGACTTCGGAGCAGGACCGAAGGTCTAGCTTTTCCGCTTCCACCATCTTTGGAAAGCCACCACTGCCCAGATTGCTTCAACAGCTGCAAATGGCCAGGTGCCTTGAAGAAATCCGTAGACACTGGCAAGCACGCAAGAGAATGCGAAGCCCAGCACGCACCAAGGTGAACGCTCTTCAAAGGTGTAGAATCCCAACATCATTCCCACCGCGACAAAGCCAAACACTGTAAGTAAATTTATTTGCACGCATCACCCTCTGCTTCATTTTGCATTTCTATCTTTACTCTAATTTAACACTCAAATGACAGATCAAAAAGCATCAGGTCCATGTTCAGTCGCTTTCCGATCCCCTACTTGAGGCGAAAATTTTTAGTGAGGTGGTTAATCCATCAGAAAATTTTGAGAATCTTTTGAGATGCCGGTGTTGTTTTCCGCGGCAAGTATTATTGTTTTCGTATTGTCTAAAGTTGACGGGATCTACATAGCGCTGTCTTGGCTCAATGCAACCGTTCGATTTATCCATAGTTATATTCATTGCACGAGCAATCGAGTTAAATTTCGGTTCAGAAGTTTTACCGTCTCAGTCGTGATTTTACTTATAATTTGGATCCGAATCGCCGTGCAGATTTTAGTAAACTAAGCTTAGCTTAATAGTCGTTACAGAATTACTTGAAGGAGACTAGAGTGCCTTCTCAATTTTATAAATATAAGATTTCTTAGGCGGTCCGTAGGAGATTGGAATTTCTTGAATCCCCGTGTTCACTCCACCTATTTTCTCCATTGCTTTTTGCGAACGTTTGTTGCTCAAGCCCACCTGAAAAAATGTTGTCTTCACAAACTGCAGAGCGTGATTCACCATTAGCTTTTTAAGTTCTCGATTATAAATTCCGCCCCAATATTTTCTCGCCATAAAAGTATAGCCAATGATCACAGATGAGCTTTCAATAGAGAATTCATAATACCGCGAAGTACCTATAATTTCAGAACTTGCAGCATTGAGAATCGCCAGTGCTCCACCGGAGGCGATGGCTTCAGCAAAAAATAATTTAAAAACTTCAGGCTTGAAACGATCTGGTTGTGGATGCATTTCCCAAATAAGTGGATCAGAAGCTGCTTTGAAAAGGCCTGCATAATCTTCTTTTCTCAGTGGTCTAAGCTCTAAGAGCTCGCCGATTAATGTTGGTTGAATGTTCATGAATCCTCCACCTAAGAGAGTATCATTCCCTTTGAAAAAGAAAACATTTAGGTGAAGCCACCGGCGGAATGCATCTCTAGGGAACTTGCAAAACTAGGGAACTTGCAAACTAGAGAACTTGCAAAGCTAGACAAACCACTCGCTCATACCCATATTGCTGGGCATGACAAAAAAAATAGTTCCGTTATCAATATTGGATTTAGCTCGAATCACAGAAAAAACAAATGTGCGTATCGCACTCGATCACGCGCGGGATGTGGCGCAACACGCTGAAAGTTGGGGATACAATCGAATATGGGTTGCGGAACATCATAATTTTCTTGGTATTGCTTCATCGGCAACTTCAATTGTGGTTTCACATATTGCCTCTGGAACTAAATCAATTCGAGTTGGAGCGGGTGGCATCATGTTGCCGAATCATTCTCCACTTATTATCGCCGAACAATTTGGAACGTTGGAACATTTATATCCAGGACGTATAGATCTTGGACTTGGTCGAGCTCCCGGAACTGACATGGCAACCATCGGAGCCATGCGCCGCACGCCTGCAGCTTCAGAAAATTTTGCTCAAGATGTCCAAGAGTTACAATATTTCTTAGGCCCCGCTGAACCAAATCAAAAAGTTCGAGCGGTGCCAGGCATTGGAACAAATGTTCCGCTTTGGATTCTTGGTTCAAGTACCTTTGGTGCAAGGCTCGCAGCAGAACTTGGACTTCCCTATTCTTTCGCTTCACACTTTGCTCCGCGTGAACTGAGGGCCGCACTTGATACTTACAGACGTTATTTCAAGGCTTCAGGTCAACTTGAGAAACCTTATGCCATGGTTGGGGTAAATGTAATTGCAGCAGAATCGGATGAAGAAGCGCGCAAGCTTTGGACCACTCAACAGATGTCATTCACAGATTTAATTAAAGGGGCACGCCATTTTAGTCGGCACCCAATTGATGATATTGAAGCATATTGGAGTCAAGCTGAGAAAGCTCAAGTCATGCAAATGCTTGCTCGTAGTGTGGTGGGTTCACCGTCCACGGTACGGGCGGGGCTAGAAAAACTCGTTCAAGAAACGCACGCTGATGAACTAATAATTATTTCAGATGTATTCGATCATGCGGCGCGCCTGCGCTCCTTCGAGTTAATCGCTCAAACCTTAAATTAGAATTCAGGAATGCTTTTTGCAATAAATGCCTATCGCTCGGTGAATAAGCATCGAGAGGAGACGTTATTAGTCGATATGTAGTGATGTTGTTTGTTTCGATCTGGATCTTTTTCTCGGAATTTGCATTTGGCGTGAACAACAAAGAACTCTTAAAAATCATGCAAGCCAAACAATTGTACGCGTACTTGTCTAGTACCAATTGTCCAGGAGTACTCGAACAAATAGTTGCGTGGAAAAAATCCAAAAAATTTCCTTCTTACCTTTTTTGATTCAATTGAAGGAACATGTCTAGATCGATCGAAAATCCAAAATTTGTTAGACGGTTCGAGTTTTTTCCCGGGCAGCAAGCCAATTTTATTGTATGGAAAAATAGGTTCGGGAAAAAGTTTGCATCTTAAAGTGGCTAGGGACATTTTAGCGTTGGAGAGATTCCCTTATTTGTATTTTAGAGAAGGTCCCGTTGGGAAAAAATGGGTGAAAGTCGAATCTTCAGATTAGAGAAAAGATGAGGTTTGACCAGAGTCATATGTTCCTGAGGGACGCGCCGCTGAGATTAAAAGACAGTGGATTTACTAAATTTCCTGATAGAGAGGCAGAAAAATGGCGGAGTCGGAGCTGTTGTTGCTGTGAGTACAGAGTATTTTCGGCAATTGGAGAGAACGAGTATTATTGCAAATTACTTTCACGTCATTCAGCTCGACAGGCGATCTTCTCAGGTGCCGTGGCGTAGAAACATCATCGATCAGATCCTGGAGATGTTTCCCGGAAAGACAATGCAAGATATTTTACCTCTTATTTTATCTCCAGTGATTCCAGTTGATTCATCACGATAATTTACCTAAGGAAGTTTCTGAAGCTTCAAAACACAATCGGGCTTGTCTCTCAATGAGTTGGAACAATCAGATTCATATTTTCCCTCACGCTGCTCTAAGTTCCGCAAAAAGTATTTTTGATTACTTCGTCTGGTTTCGGAGGAAGTTTGTACTTTTCAAACCCTGCTTGTTCCTCAAATGGCTTCTTCATAACCTGTATCATTTCTCGGAAAACCGAATAGTCTCCGGTGATAGCTCCTTGTATTGCTCGTTCAACTTGATGATTACGTGGAATGTAAATGGGATTAGATTTATCCATTTGGGATTTTATCCGCTGAGTGTCGTGGTTTTTAATGCTACCGATTTTTAACCTGGATTTCCATTTCGTTTTGAATGATTTAAATTTCTCGGACTCGCTGAATAAAGAAATCTCTGAAGTTAAATGCTCGCCGAGTTTTCTGAAACTGTTTGTGTAATCTAACTTTTCAGCTTGCAAGTAATCGAGCCACAAACTTATGATCTCCACATTTCCCGGTTCTTCTTTCAATGGTTTCGATGATAATCCAAGCTTATTTCCCATACGACGGGTCCACTCGTTTTGATAAATATTTGAAAAGTCATCGAGAGCTTTTTCAAAAACTTTAATAACTTCTGGAGACTGTGCGTCTGTCAAAAGTAACAGGCATTCCGCCAACCGAGACAAATTCCATTGCGCAATCTGTGGCTGATTTTTATAGGCGTAACGTCCGTTTCTATCGATTGAACTATAGACCTGTTCATAGTTAAAAATGTCCATGAATGCGCACGGTCCGTAGTCAATCGTGTCTCCCGAGATTAGCATGTTGTCAGTGTTCATCACGCCGTGAATAAATCCAATGTCCATCCATTGCGCAATCAAAACGGCTTGACGTTGCATAACTTTTTGAAAAAACAAGAAAATATAATCGCCGTCATTTTCTATTTCAGGATAATGCCGATGAACGGCATGCTTGGTTAAAATTTCAAGCCCTTCGACATCACCACGAGAAGCAAAATATTCAAAGTGTCCAATTCGGATATGACTTGCGGCCACTCGAGTGAGCACAGCTCCTGGCATTTCACTTTCTCTGTAAACATTTTCCCCAGTGCTGACGGCAGCAAGTGCTCTCGTGGTTGGAACTTCAAGGTGAAACATTGCTTCACTCACGATGTATTCTCGAATCACCGGACCCATCGCCGATTTTCCGTCACCTCGTCTTGAAAACGGAGTTTCACCGGAACCTTTCAATTGAATATCGAATCTCTGGCCTGTCGGACTTAACATTTCACCCAATAAAAGTGCGCGCCCATCTCCCAGTTGAGGATTAAAATGTGCAAACTGATGTCCCGCATAGGTGGTTGCGATAGGGTCGGATGATTCAATAAGGCTTTGCCCGGAAAATATTTGTGCAAGATCATCATCTGATTTGCCAACGCGGGAAATTCCCAGCTCCAGAGCTAGGTCTTCGTTCCACTGGATTAATTTTGGATTAGGAAATATTGCCGCTTTCTGCTTCGCAGAAAAACGCTCCGGCAATCTCGCAAAGGTGTTATCAAAACGAATCATTTTATCCTCAATAGTGAGTTATTTTGCGAAGTCATGAATAAATCCCCAATGAAGCACTTCATCGGATGCTCTCGCGCCACTTTTCAAACTTTCTAGAGCCTCAAGATCCTCTATTCGTTATTCCTCTTTTATTGTAAATCCACGGAGAAAGCACTATAAGTCTCGCGGGACAAAGATCTCAGATGGAACATTTCTAAAATCATTTATATCGCACGCTTTGATGGAGTCTACAAAGGACAATCCTCGCGCCAGAAAAGTAATACCGTCAGATTCTTCATTCTCGCCCATCGATTATTCGTGTCCGAGAATTATGGTTTCAGCTTATCTAAATCACAATAAAATTTTAAATTCTTTCGAAATGAGATTTAAGGCGTGCTTGAGTTTAGTTTTTCCGGGTTCTGTTTGTGGCCATCTGGAAACTCCGCTCGGGTGAGGTAGAGGAATAACATTCACAGTTTCGCCGTATAAATTTATTGTAAATTTCTTGCCCACTACTTTTTCAAGAGTATCTGTTTTGGCGAATTTGTCTTTTAAGGTTTCAGAAATTGCGAGTCTTCCGACAGCTAAAATTAATTTTGGTTTGAGTGCTTGAATTTCGTCTTTGAGATTCACACGGCAATTTTCAATTTCAATTGGACTTGGCACTCTGTCGCCTGAACCACTTTTTGCTTTTCCAGGAAAACATCTGGCGACCGCAGAAAAATAAACAAGTTCGCGAACAGTTTCTTCGTTTGCACCGGTGGATTGTTCCAACCATTTGAAAAGTGTTTTGCCCGCAGTGAATGCAAACGGTCTTCCAAGGTGGCCCTCGTGTATGCCCGGGGCTTGACCGATGATCATGATGGAGGTTTCCATGGCTGGTCCGGTGACCGCGCCTCCGCAAACATTTTCACACTTGCGGCAACTTCGCATTCGCACATGCACAGTTTTCAATTTTCCTTCCACGTCATTTCGCATAGGGGTATCTACCGTAATCCCATAAGTCATTCCAGGTTAAACGTGTGGCCCGACAATTGCTGTCTAGAAGGGTTGCCCATGAAATCTGGGGAAAATTAACCCGTTTAGTCCCTTTTAGGAGGTCTGTTGTGAAAAATAATCCCGTTGGTTGGTTCGAAATGTACGTTCAAGATATGCCTCGTGCGAAAAAATTCTATGAAGAAGTATTTTCAACCAAGCTTACTTCTCTTCCCAGTACCCACGAAAGTTTAGAAATGTGGGGGTTCCCAATGGATCAATTTTCAAAAGGTTCTGGCGGTTCGTTGGTGCTGGAAAAAGGGTTTGATAGTAAAGCTGGCAATAGCGTCGTTGTCTATTTCGCATCGCAAGATTGCGCGATTGAAGAGAAAAAAATAAAAGATGCCGGTGGTAAACTTCAAAAGCCTAAAAGTTCAATCGGAGAATTTGGTTTTATCAGTGTTGGTGTTGATACGGAGGGAAACGTCTTTGGTATTCATTCCATAAAATAAATGTGGCGTAACCAAGATGCAAAACTCTATTGGGATGCCACTGAACTTCAAGGATCGAAGTAAACTTTACTCCAGTATCAGGAAACTTTTTGAAACCTGGAGAAAGCTTTGCTAAGAATTTGCAAGAGAGTCGCCCGCAGGTCATATAAGCCGTTTTCAAAAGAGTTGTTGAATTTTTTTCGAGCGAAACTTAAAGTGAGTTATGGATGTTCCCTGGGAAAACTTACAGCCTGAAACCTTACGTGCTTTAATCGAAGAGTTTGTCACTCGGGATGGCACTGACTATGGAGTGAATGAAGTTCCCTTCGCTTCTAAAGTGGAAGATGTTTATTATCTTTTGCGCGAGAAAAAAGCCAAGATAGTGTTTGATGCGGATACCGAAAGTTGCGATATCCGCGAAGTAATTCCCTCAAGGAACAAAGAAAATATGAATTGAAGTTGATTCTAAATCAGCTTTTCAATTCTTTTTCAATGGCTTCGATAATCACTGGATCATTGGGTTCAATATCCGGAGCAAATCGGCCAACGACTTCGCCATTTTTATTCACCAGAAATTTTTCAAAATTCCACATGATTTCGGATGAACCACCTGAAAGCAATCCGTGACCCTTGAGCTTATTAGCAAAGTCATCGGATTTTTTAAATGCTTTGGGAGCAGCTTTGGTCAGAAACTTGTAAAGCGGATGTTGGGCTTCGCCTTTGACTACAATTTTTTCAAATATTGGAAAATTAATGCCAAAGTTCATCTGACAAAACTCTTGAATCTCAGCATTTGTTCCAGGTTCTTGAGCTGCAAATTCATTTGCGGGAAAACCTGCAATCACAAAACCTTTGCCTTTGTATTCTTCGTACAATTTTTCAAGTCGTTCATACTGAGGGGTGAGACCGCACTTTGATGCAACATTCACAACCAGCATAACTTTGCCTTTGAATTCTCCAAGATTTGTGTCTTTGCCATTTTTGCGGACGGGAATTTCTGTAAGTTTTTCCATGAGGTCTCCTATTTGTTATTTCAGTAAAGCTTGGGACTGAGCGAGTTTGGAGTCAAGGTCATTCCGAATGAAATGTAGAAAAAACAGCATTAGACTTGCAAACAGGTTCGTGATTTTATTCAGGCATGAACATTCCACTCAAATGTAAATGCGGCGAAATACAAGGTGAAGTTTCAGGCATAACTCTCGGCCAGGCATGGCAAGTGATTTGTTACTGCGGAGACTGCCAAACATTTCCGAGGTATTTGGGAAATTCGAATGAGATTTTAGATGCCAATGGTGGAAGTTTGGTTCTTCCTGTGTACCCTGTCGACATTAAATTCACGCATGGTCTAGGCAATCTGAAATCAATCAAACTGAGTAGTGATGGGATCACTCGTTGGTTTGCAGGTTGTTGTAAAACTCCAGTAGCCAACACCATTAATGGAAAACTTCCTTTTGCTAATATTTTTGTGACGATGGTTGATTTGCGTAAATTAGAAAAAAATAGGTCAGAAGCGCTTGGCTCAGACATTGATGGAATATACGGGAAATTTGCTATAGGTAAACTCTCCGAAGGAACTCCAGATTCTGTTCGTCCTAAGTTTATTTTTAAATTATTAAAAAGTATGGCCAAAGGATTTTTACTAGGTAAAGTTAGGCCCTCACCTTTTTTTGATCCTGTTACCAACAAACCAATTTGTGAACCCATAATTCTTAGTGACGAGACTTATGATAAGCTTCGTTACGGTCATTTACCCATCGTAGAACGTCTTTGACTTTGATCCTGGGACCTCCGTATAAAGGAGGCAGTAATTGTATTTATCGCGCCAATGTAGTGCGTCGATGAGTTTTCTGATGAGTCACGTGAATTTTAAAAAAGAAATAGTTTGTTCTGTGAATGAGGGAATTTATTTTCATGTGAAGGTTAAAGAAAAGCTCGGCAAAACAATTCCAAATACATTTATTTTCGGCGCACGCAATGCTGCTCTAGTTTTGGAGATTTTATGAGCACAGATAAAAAATTAGCGTACCTTGTTTTGAGATTAGCATTGGGGATGAACATGTTTATTCACGGTGTTGGACGCTTAGGGAGTAGATACGATAAATTTGTTGGCGATACTTTGACTCTTTTCGCAAAATCTCCGCTTCCGGAATGGAGTGTGGTGGCTTTTGTGCAAGTGATTCCATATTTTGAAGCAATAATAGGACTGTTTGTGTTGGTTGGTTTCTTAAGTCGCTATTTCTATCTGCTGGGTTCGCTGCTGATGTTAAATTTGATTTTTGGTATGGGCGTTATTCAACGTTGGGATATTGTTGGTTTGCAAATGACCTATGTAATTATTTATTTTCTTTTGTTGTTTTTCAACGAGTGCAATCGATACTCGGTTGACGGAATTTTACTGAACAAGAAGTCAAAGCTGAACTAGAGGAAGTTCAACAGTAAACTCGGTGCCCTGACCGAACTCGCTTATAGCTGTGATTTTTCCTGCATGACGTTCAACAATTTCTTTGCTGATGAAAAGCCCAAGCCCAAGACCACTGATCTCACTGGGCGAGACAAGTCTTTCATAGCGCTCAAAGATTTGATCAAGATTTTCTTTTGGTATGCCGGGTCCGTGATCTCGAAATTTTAATACCGCTGAATCTTTAGTTTTCCGCAGAGATATTTCTAGAGGTTTGCCGGAGGCATATTTCAAAGTATTGCTAATGAGATTGGCAATGACTTGTTCAATCCGTAGGGCATCTGCTTCCACCATCACCTCTGGCGTGATTTTTTTTGATACGGAACATTTCGCTAAATCCAATTGAATAGAAAATCCCTTTAAAGTGTTCTCCAACAAGTTAGACAAATCTATTTCCTTAAGCTCGATGGAGAGTTTTCCAGATGCAATGCGAGAGGCATCGAGCATGTCGTCAACCAAGCGAGAGAGTCTCTCGGCTTGTATGAGTGGATTCTGAATAAGCTTTTCTAAAATTTCGGCGGTAAAAAATCCGGGACCTGATTTCTTTAAGTATCTTCGGTTGATTTCGCTCTGCAGTTTAAGAGAAGTGAGTGGCGTTTTGAGTTCGTGCGATGCGATTCCCAAAAATGCATCACGAGCTAAAATTGCTTTTTTAAGTTCTACTTCCGCCTGCTTTTCGTTTGAAATATCTCTAAAGAAAAAAGCAAGACCCCCATCCAACTGCGGATAAACGTTTACGGCACATGTCTTATCTAACGGACCGTAATAATCTTCGACGTAGACAGCTTTTCTGGATTCCATGGCTTCAATATAGGTTTTCAATGATTTTGAATTTTCCCGAATTTTACGATTCGAAAAGAACACGGTCAGAAAATTTTTACCGAGTTGATTCTCTCGTTTAATTTGCGATAGTTCCTCGTGCTTCGCATTGACTCGAATAATATTCCAGTTTTTGTCCACGGCAAAGAACGCTTCGCTCATTGATTCTAAAATATTTACTACTTGTTCTTCACTCGACTTTAAGATTGTTCGAGCTTCTACAACTTCGGTGACTTCCGATCCTAAAATCAGAATGCCGCTTATTTTACCGTCAATATCTTTACTCGCAGAATAGGTGAGATTAAAATAACGGCGCCGGTCATTCAAAGTAACCGTTATTTCTCTCAGTTCGGCAGTCTTTCCCGTGGCAAAAACTTGATCCAAAATCCCATGAACTTCTACTGATTCTGGCTGTGCTTCACGCACAGTCAAACCGGTCGCGTTAAATCCTAGGGCGCGTTCATGAGCGGGATTTACAAATATAAAACGATGCTCCGGACCCTGAAGGATGCAAACCATTTCCGGAGTTTGAAGAAAGAGGCTGTAGAAATTGCTTCGCTCATTCTCGATGATCCGGAGTTCTTTTATGGACTGTTCTCGAAGAGTCATTGGAACCCTCAGCTCCAGATCAAATCGAACTGGTACATGTCGCGAGGGTACTCGTAACCTGCGGCCAATTTGCCGTTTTCAGCGCGCCAGACATGCACAGAGCGAACTTGAGTAGTCGTTCCATCACGTGTGACGGAATAGGTGAGAAGTGCCGTGGCGTGGCGATCGCTTCCTAAAATATCGTGAATTTCCATTTTCAATTCTCCGCCAGAAAGTTCGCGGAGCTTCATCA
This sequence comes from Oligoflexia bacterium, assembly GCA_043732305.1. Lineage (GTDB taxonomy): Bacteria > Bdellovibrionota > Bdellovibrionia > JABDDW01 > JABDDW01 > JAYTHU01. The sequence goes on along the minus strand of JAYTHU010000181.1, from coordinate 7,478 downwards.
AATACTCGCTGAAAAAAGTTTGTTTATTGTATTTGCCGGCAACGGAACTTTTTCCAGCCACCGCGAAACTTATATTTTCAGGTAGAGCTGTGGCAGCAGCAGTGGGATTGCCATTCGCTAGTTCTGAATAAAATTTCTCAAGAGCTGCAAGCACTGTGAACACTATTTGAATCTCCTTTTGAGATGGAACTAAACAAAATATATACCGCAGTAAGTGGTCTGGAGTCTAACTTTTTTTCACAAACTCCGATTTCAAATTCATGGAGTCGAGCCCACCGATTTTACGAGCGATATTGTGCTCCCATTGACAGCAGAGGCACCAATACCGAGTCACCCCTTTTTAGGGAAGATACTCGAAAGGCACGCGTTTTGCTATTTACCATATCAGAGAACTTAAAACCTATACCGAGGAGTTATCCATGGAAGATAAGAGAATTAAGTCCGAAAACACCCCAGATTCTAATTTCAAATCTTCAAATACCCTTGAGCCAGACCAATACAAGCCTGCGGATGAGGGAATCAACAATACTGATGTGGCTGGAGTGCCTGACTATAAAAAAGCTAAAAACAATCCAACCCATCAGGACGAAGATTTATCCGGTGGAGGCAGAGATCCTTTAGCCGACTTGTAGTGTCGTTAGCCCAGGATTTATAGTCGTAATTTTTCCAATTATTTTAGTTTGCTGGAAGCGGCCGATGAGTTTTTCCACGGCCGCTTTTGCTAATTGTTCGGGAATCACAAGCAAAAGCCCGCCGGATGTTTGCGGATCAGTGAGAATACCTTGGTGAATAGCCGAAAGATTTTCCGTGTTAAGGTCATTTTTTACGTAATCAAAATTTGTTCCATGGGCTCGGTTTAAGTTTTCTTCACCTAGTGACCAGAGTGTTCCGGGAAGCAGTGGCACATCATCAACATTCAAAATTATTTGTACGCCACTTGCTCTTGCCATTTGCAAAAGATGTCCAGCTAAGCCAAATCCAGTGATGTCAGTGGCGGCATTTACTTTGATGCCGTTTAAAAGTTCGGGAGCGTTATTGAGTTGCTTCATGCTCGCGATCAAAGGAGCGAAATATTCTTCCTTCAACTCACGATTTTTAAGCGCGGTGGTTAGTGTCCCAGTTCCAATACCTTTTGTCAAAATCAGGACGTCGCCAGGTTTTGCCCCCATGTTTTTCCAGGTATTTTTAGTCTCAACAAATCCAGTGACGGATAAACCGAACTTTAAAGTGTCGTCATCAATCGTGTGCCCACCGGCTAAACAAGCGCCAGCTTCTTCTATTTTTTCTATAGCCCCACCCATTAACGAGGACAATATCTCCAGGGGTAAGTGATGAGTAGGGAACGCTAGAATACTGAGTGCTATTTTAGGATATCCTCCCATCGCATAGACGTCACTGAGAGCATTCGCAGCAGCGATCGATCCAAAATCAAAGGCGTCATCAACGATGGGTGTAAAAAAGTCTAAAGTCTGAACGAGACTCAAGCCGGTTCCAAGATCTTTTAAATCCCACAGGCAGGCGTCATCCATATTTTCAGTTCCGACACTTAGTTCGGGAAGTTTTTTAATGTTTAATTTCTGTAAAATATTTTTCAATTGGCCTGCAGGAAGTTTTGCTGCACAGCCGCCTTTTTTAACTGTTTCTGTCAGGCGTATTGATTTTGGATCCAATTCAGACATGAGTTCCAATCTCCTTCATAGGCAATGGGATGCGGTGTTTTATTCAAAGAGTGTTCATAAGTTTTGTCATAGTAATGGGTGAGAAGTTCCTGAATCCACTTGTGGTGTTTTTCAGAATCGTCATTCTGAAACGCCTCCGCCATGAGAGTGTGCAATTGGCTTTCTTTCAATCCACCTAGTTTGTTTTTTATACGAGTCAAACTCGTATGATAATAATCCCTGAGCATCTCTCGAGAAATTCCATCGGCTAAGGGTTGCGTGACGTAATCTGTAAAAAGATTCGCTACGCGATCTTCGAGGGACATATTTATTTTAACAATGACTGCTCGATTGATTTTCTGAAATAGGGAATTGGGAAGGTGGACCGAGCCTATGGCAAGACTCTCATTTTCTAAAAACAAAGTTTTCGGACCAATTTTCAAAAGTTCAAAAGCTAAATTATTTTCGAAGGTAGCTTGACTTGGTTGTGGATTCAGAAGCTGTCTTCCAAAAGCACTTCCTCTGTGATGAGCTAGTCCTTCAAGATCCACTTTGTTAGTGGATATAGAATTGATAAGTTTTGTTTTCCCCGCACCTGTTGGTCCCGCAATCACAATCAGCTCTGGGAGATTTTCAAACTGCTTGAGAAGTTCACCTCGCAATGCTTTTGTTCCGCCCTCGACTCGAATGGCAGGAAAGTTTTTTTCCTGCAACCATTCAGTCGCGATCTGGGAACGCATGCCGCCACGCCAACAAGAAACCAAATGAGTTTTACCTTTTGATAAAACTTCTATCCAGTCTTTGACCCGTGCTTCTCTATGAGGGGAAACCAGCTTGTATCCCAACTCGACGGCTTGATTTTGGCCTTCGGTTTTATAACAAAGGCCAACGAGGTGTCGTTCTTCATTATTGAGAATCGGACGATTCGAAAATAATGGAATAGCTCCACAAGCGAATTCATCTTCCGAACGAACATCGAGACAAGCTACATCGTGAGATGGGTTTGTCAAAAGTCTAAGTGCTTCCGATGCTGGAAGTGTCTGCCCCGGAGGATTACTCACGCATTGACCTTATTGCTAGAAATATTCCCGGCGTCTCTGACAACAAAAAGATCTCCCAAGCTTTGATCAAAAATTATCTCTGGCGGAACTCTAGAGTCCGAAGAACTTAGAATAGCTGTAAATGGTTTCTGTGTTTCAGAAAGTTCTATGCGTAAAGTAACCGCCATGGGTTTGTGGGAAAGTTGCGCGTTCACATATCTTTTATTTTCCACAATCAATCTCTTGAGTGGATCGCCACTATCGGCTAGAGAGACATCTAAACCTTGAGACAAATGCGTGAGTGAGCTTATAAAAATAAATTGAATGATACTTTTTGTTTTCATTAAAATGCCACCTGTAGTTTTGTTGTGAATCCAGTGCCATCGTTTATGGCTATAGGGTTGGCTGTTGGACTAAAAACCGATTGGCCAAGAAAAAATCTTCGTGCAAATCCGTAGATATAACCTCCTGAGAGATTTGTTTGTTTTCCTAAAAATATCCGTATACCTCCGCTTACTTCTTTTTCGTCAAAGATGAGTCTGTCGCCGCTCGTGTCACTCAAAAGATTTTGATAGGCTTTGGGAGTCCAGGCAGCACTTGAATAAATTTGAATCGGCCCCCAAACTCGCACTCCTAAATCTGTGACTGCGGAAAATGGAGAAATAGAAAAAAGAAATGCTACGGGGTCTGGTCGCCAGCTGACCAGCACAAACGGAAGACCGATCAGAATTTTATAGTTATCCCCGTTTACAGAAAAAGCTACTCCTGGAAGTGGAATATTATTAAGAAAAGTTCGATTGTTTGAATAGCTGATAAAAAATATCCATGAGTTGCCAGCATCATTCGGAGTTTCTATATACGCCGACGCCGTGATCAGAGCGGTATAGCCTTTGCCTAGAAGGTTGGTTCCAGCACTACCGTAGGTAGCGGAAGCGCCGTATTTCTTCTTCATCCAATTTTGTTGGTTCCAAGAAAATCCACCATCTATCGTTCCAAAATTTTGGGGTGTAATGAGTCCTCGATCCGTGAAATTCAGAGGAGCATTTAGTTCTGTCGCCTTCCCGTGACCGATAAATGAAACAGAAGTGTATCGGTCAGTGTAGAGAGGAATATTGACGAATCCGCTTTGCTCATTGATTTCGATATCAGGAGGATTCACCGGGGGACCCATCGTCTGATCCAGAAAAGAAAAAATATAGTCTCTGCCGCCCACTGACCCTAAGAAAACCGCCTCTTGGCTATGGGCTAGGCAGGGCATAAGAGCAAGCAATATGAGCATCCAAAATTGAGTCATTTCCGATTGTAGTCAGATTGCTCTAATTATTTCTACGTCTTTAGATAGAGCGAGAAGAATAAGTAGGGTCAAAATCTTGGCTAAAATATTTTTCTCCAAACATCATGCTCCCAACCAGAAATGCCAATGTTACTATCGGAATCAAAATTGATCATTGTGTTCTGCGATGATTTTTTGAAGCGGCCTTGCATCGACCGGAATATCAAAAGTAAACGTGGTTCCACAATCAATTGAGCTATCAACAGCAATGCTGCCACCGTGGGACTCAGCAACACTTCGGGCTTGGGTCAATCCTAGCCCCCATCCCCTTTTTCCACTGGTGAGTGCGGCTTCGGAACGCCTGAAAGCCTGGAATAATAAATCTCGATCCTCTGCAGGAATGGGAGGTCCATCATTGTGAATTGTTACAATGGCTCGTCCAAGTATTTCTTCAACTTTGATGGTGACGGTACCGTTTTCATGTCTATATTTATAAGCGTTGGAAACAAGATTCTCAAGTGCTCTAAAAACCAGATCTTCATCCCACCAACCTTCTACGTTCGCGATTTGTAGTTTTAAATTCAATCTTTGAGAATCATTTAGCTCGGACACAATATTTTCGATAATCTTTTTCATCTCGAATTTTTGGAGATGAATCGATAACTTCTCGCCAACCTGAAGCATGTTTGAATCCAACAAATTTTGAATCATTCGATCTGCGCGTCTAGAGCTCTTTACAATATTTGTGGCCAAATCCTCAATTTCTAGGGCTAAGGTTTCGTTTAAAGGTTCTCTTAACTTTTTCTTAATGAGTTCGGCAGACATTGATGAGGCCCCCAAGGGATTTCTCAAATCATGCGTTAGTGTTGCAATAAATTGATCACGAACATTTCTGTGCACGAGAAAATAGGCGGTCATAGCTTCTTGAATTGCCTGATCAAAAGATTTCTGAATAATGGACATTTCGATTTTCGTCGAAATTATTTTATCCAATACTTCCTCTTCAATCACTTGTCTCAGGATATTATATTCTTGAATTATTTGATCTGGCCCGTAATGGGTCACGCGTGCCCGATCTGCCCCATGCTCCTGCGCGATATTATTTCCTTCTGTCGCTGTATTGCGCGGGTGATTAATATCTAGGGCCTGACGGAGATTTGTTAAAAAAGCGGGGAGGGTATCTATAAGAACGGGTTGCGATAAATTACTCGCGGATTTGATATTTTTCCGTACCCGCTTTTCCCATTCTAGGAGGATCATACTGTTAGAAGAGAGCAGCCCGTTTCCAATATTCATAAAAGGGTTTTATGATTGCGAGATGTATTAAACAAGAAAAAGCCGCGCGGCTGCGGCTTTAGAAATATTTATAGATCAGGTGTTAGCCCACTACCAAGGGAGAGCTTCACCTAAGTGAAAAAATCCACCCGTTGGACCATCATCTGCAAGTAAAGCCAATTGAGCACTTGTCTTCCCACCTTCGCTCAATTCCATAGTTGCAGAGGGACCTCCCATATCTGTTTTCACCCAACCAGGATGAGCGGAGTTCACTTTGATTTTAGAATCTCGAAGTTCGTAAGCAAGGTTGATTGTGAAAGCATTTAGCGCCGTCTTAGAAGCATCGTAAGCAAAATGTTTCATCGCATAGATGGGGGACTTAGGATTTGCATGAAGTGACAATGAACCTAAAATGCTAGAAAGATTTACAATTCTGCCGCCTACGGATTTTTTAAGCAGTGGCACAAGAATTTGTGTGAGAGCTACCGGCGCAAAAAAGTTCGCTTCGAATGTGTCACGTAGTTTTTGGATGGGCAATGTCAGTGTGGATGCAACATCAGTGGGTGCCGCTGAATCCAACATCACTCCGGCGTTGTTGACTAAAATATCTAAGTGACCAAAATTCATTTCGAAATAATCAAAAGCTGCTTTATGATCAGAGGTTTTTGTCACATCAAACTGAATAACTTGTGCTTCAATGCCAAGTCTTGCCAATTTTTTAAGTGCTTCTTCGCCTTTTTTTAAATCTCGGGCGCCAATGACAACTTTGACTCCTTTTTCTCCCAGTTCTCGTGCGGTTTCAAATCCTAATCCACGATTTCCGCCAGTGATAAAAGCTACTTTTTCTGTCTCTTTCATTTTACTCTCTCTTTCTCAATTATTCGGAATTAGTTTTTAATAGTTTTCTAGTCCTGATTCATTCTTGGTCGTTTCACTTAAACTGTCTTCTAAAGACTTCTGGGTTTTATCCAAAACATTTCCCACTGCAAACTTAATGGCGCAACTAACCAAGCAACCTTTTTGTTTTGGATAAGTATGAATTGAAAATGCCTTGGGAGCGTCTACTGCTTTATAAATATCCAGAAGTGATATATCTTTTTCTGATTTCGCTAGAGTAAACTTGTTGACCCTTATGAACTCCAAGGACCCTTATGACGTGTATTGCAATTGAAAACTGATGTCAAGAGTCAGTTTTTACGATGTGATTTCTGGATCCAAGAGTGTATAAGTAAAAGTTGGTTTTAAATCGAACACAGGAGTTTTTATGTCTCATAAATCAAGTCAAGGCCCCCACCAAAAAACGGGATACAGTAAAAAGATCCACGTTTTTGCGATCATTATGATTATTATTTTCCTGACCATCATCATCAAATATCCTAGGATTTTCAGTCCATCTAATATTGGGAGAAATACTGCACCAGCTGTGACTCCGCCAGCCGTCGGTATACCAGGTGTCAATTCGCAGAAAGCTCCATAAGCAAACGTAATATCAAAGACTGGATTTTCTAAAAATTTAATCCAAGAGAGATTGTGTGATTGGTGAGGAGAGGGGTGAGAATATTATTTAGTTTTAAATAAAAGGAATTACCCAGTGGAAGTTTGGGACTTATTTCTACCCCAATAATCGGAACAACCGAATTGGAACCATGATTGAGTGAAAATGGAATAATGCCGGTCGCAATAAAGTCATATTCATTTTGTACATAACCACCGATGATCCAACCTACGTCTAGGTATTTATATGCCGCGCCAGCCGAAAACGTTCCACCGTTGATAGGCAGATGAACTGAATTGTTGCCCTTAAAGTAGCGGATTGAAATATATAGTCCGGTACTATCGATATAGTTAACTCCCGCGCCGTAGATGAAATTATCAATCAAACGTCCATCAGAGCTGACTTTATCTGTGTAATAAGGGGACGCATCACCAGCCATATGATAAGTGAGTCCCCCTCCTATAAGTTCGAAGGAGAGCACGCTTCTGCCATCTTCTGCATGAGCAAAGGAAATCAGAAATAGTGAAAATAGAATAAATAATTTAATAAAATGAGTGACCTTAACCACCCCTTAAATTTAACACATGTGACATGTCGGAGGTAAATTTTCCATGCCTATCCGGTTGCGGCACAAGAACGACAGATCCATCGCCCATCAACGGAATACTCAAGATCTAAACCCAGGCCTATCAGCAGATGCTAGCAAACTCCTCCTATGAAATTCAGATGAACGCTTG
>JAYTHU010000180.1:0-10021 GCA_043732305.1 Oligoflexia bacterium | reverse complement strand
CAAAATGAAATCAAAAATGCAGAGTTCTTTTTGGACGAAGGGATCAGCGGGACCAAATCCAATCGTCCCGCTCTAGATCGCATGATGGAGGCAGTCGACAAGGGGGAGATCTCATCAGTGGTCGTTTATAGTTTCAGTAGGTTCGCAAGATCTACGACGCATTTACTAAGAGCGTTAGAGATTTTCAAAAAGAAGGGAGTCCATTTCCTGAGTCTTTCTGAGAAGATAGACACGAATACGGCGGTAGGTGTGGCTATTTTTTCGATCCTAGCCAGTATTGCACAGCTCGAGAGGGATTTAATATCGGACCGCGTTAAAAAACTGGTTATTCCTCGTTTGCTAGACCTTTCTTATTCCTGAAAAGACTACATAAAATCCTATGTTTAGCTGGGAATATTTTCTCTCGGTTTAAATTCTAAAGTGTGAGTTTAAAATTTAGAATAAAAAAGCATCTCCAAGAATCTGAACGACGAAATTCTGAAATCAAGAAGATGCTATGTGTTGCGAGTTTTGTTTATCCAAGTTTTGCCCCCGTCCGCAAGTAAAAAATCCTAGAGGTTGTGAAAAACCGGGATGCCAATATCAGAGGCAAAGAGCTAACGAGCGAGAATGGCGCAGTAAGCAATCAGACTATCCGGGAAAGAAATATTATGAAGTAAATCGATCTCAGAGGAGAAAGCGAATTCAGAGTTTTCTGTATCTGCTTTTAAAATGCTTTGAGACAGGAAGAAAACTGTTGGGCGTTCAAATTCAGACCGGTGATTTTTCCGAATTTTTAGAGAAAGCACTTTTTGATCTTGGGGTGCGTCGAATAAACAAGTTCTGGCCTGAGGAAAATGCTTCTGATTTAGTAGGTTTAGACGAAATGACGATGCACAGATTTATGTCAACAAGTTGATGGTCCGTATGAATCTTTGGAAATATTTATGGCTCAAGTAAATATTTTTGAAAGGTTTTCAAATGAATTTAGAATTGGCCCATTTAATCGCAAGTATTCAGATACTTTTCAGTCATGACGAAAGATTGATTTACTTTTTTTTCAATCATAAAAAGCCTGAGATGAGAGCCTGTGCCAGGGTGCTTTTGCTTGAAGCACGGGGATTTAGTAGCGGGGAATATCTTTTAATTAAAGCTGCTCTGGATCTATGGAACGGCGAAGGGGGTTTACGTTTAAAAGACGCCTTAGATATTTTAGACGACGAGAATTTACTAGCTCTTGTGTCATCCCTCCTTCACCAGAGGGAAATTCCAAATCCCTGGGGTGACTAAATGTTAAAATTAGTGACACAAAAAACACAAAAGGCAGAACTTCCCTCGTATGGGGCGCTGGCTCTTGAGCATCATAATCAACTCATCACCGGATTTATTCAATCTCACCGAGTTCGAAACCATTCGGAGAGAACGACTGAAGATATAAAAAGATTTTTAAAATCCTGGTTTTCCATCCATGGAAATGAATTTAGACCTCTGTACACGTGGGAGGCGATGGGGCCGGTTTATGGCCGAGAGAGAATCATGAACTACGCTCGGGCTTTAAGGGACATGGAGCTCACAAACCATACTGCAAGAAAATATGTGGGAACTTTGCGAAGTTATTTTGGCTTTGTTCTTGAGTTCCCGTACGTCACCTCCGATTTTAAAATCGTAAGACTCTCTGAAATTTATGGACCAATCGAGCAGCCGGTCAGTGAGTATGACATCCCCGTGCACGCCTACGGGGATGAGCAACAGGGAGTTCCGATCGAGCCTGGGCACCTCCTAAAGTTTTTTGAAATTTTGAGAGATCACTACATCAATCCAAACTTGAAAAGATATTTGCACGAGCGGTCTCGAAACTACACGATGTGTGTTTTAGCTGGAGAAACCGGACTGCGAGCCGATGAGCTCTCACACCTTGAACTTAATCATGATTTATTTTTTGATAGCCACCAACTTCAAACAAGATTTGCAAAAGCGACAAGGGGTTCAGGGAAAAGAGCAAGGCTGACGGTTTTTCCGGCATTAAGCAGAGATACGGTGAGATATTTTATTAAAAACCACAGGCCTCACTTGAGAGGATATCCCAGTCCCTATTTATTTTTTTCCACCGATAGTGGCCCTGTTGATTACAACTCTTTACAGAGAGCGATTGCGAGCATGAGATTTTGTGCCAATAAAAATGATTTTCCAGTGCTTGAGCATTTTGCATGGCACTGGCTAAGACGTCTTTTTGCTACAAGATTTATTGAACGTTTTCCGGAAAAGCTTCCGACTTTAATTCAAATGCTGGGTCATGTGACGGGACAAACGGTCCATGCGTACATCCGCCACTCCAAGGCGTGGATGGATGAGGAGATGCGCTCGGTGTTAGAAAATATAGAGGCTGATATTGATCCGCTGGAAATTTAAAGCTTTTCTAGCCCAGAAGCATCAGATCTATACGGTGACGGAACTCCAAAAAGTTGTTGTGAAAAAAACGGGAGTCGTGATCTCGCTTGCGCAACTCTGTAAGCTCGTCAATCAAACTCCCTTGATGTTGAGGTTGGCTACAATGGAGATTATTTGCTCGGCTTTAAATTGCAATCTTTTTGATTTTTTAGAAGTTTCCGAAAAGAGCATGAGTTGTGAGAAGAAGAGAAAACTTTCGTTTAAAAACACTCCAAAGTCAAAAATTGGATTAAAAAACTTCCCTAATCCCAGTGACTATGAAAAATAATGGCGGCGGCTGCAAACTCTGTGAGGCGGAGACCATCTACCACGACAGCATGTGCCGGAAGTGCGCAAGTCAAACTTGGAATAGGGCTGCACTTAAAAAAATAGAAATGGATTTTACGTCGGCAACCGAGGGAAATTTAGAGTTTTTTAATCTCTACGCGAGTGTTTATAAAACGCTTTGGATCAAGAACTCTGACCTTCCAGTTGCAAAAAAGTTTTCAAAATATTTATCTAAAACTCCACTTCCTGATATTAGAAGTTGGGAGGATATTTATAAAATATCGACTGAGGTCAAAATCCATTATTCAGGGAACTCTAACCATGGCTGTCCTTTTATTAGAGTGGGCCGTGTTTTAGAATCCCTGGGTAAAATAGAGCCGCGGTCCTCTTCTCGGGTAATCAGGCGAAATAATCTCATTGAGAAAATCCCCATGACGATCCGCCCGATTTTATTGGAGTTTTTTAATGAGGTAAGTCTAGGTCACAAATCAACCTCCTCAGCTCTCAAGATTTTAGAAAGTGTGAGGCAGTTTTTTGAATTTGTAGGGCCACAGCAAATCCGGGTCCCCCAAAGTGAAGCTGAGAGATTTATAAACGAAAAGTTAAAAGGCTACAGTTCTGTCCACTACACAGAGAGAGTGAGAAGTATTTCCAGATTTTACTCTTGGGCCAAAGTAAAAAATTTGGTGGAAACAAATCCATTTGACGGTATGACACATGAGCAAATTATAAAAAATTGTCCTCAGTGCAAAAAATTAAAGAAATTTTGGATTTCTAATAATTTATGTGACGACTGCTACCTTGATGAAAGGCACAGATTAAAACTCAGTGGTGTAACAACGGGCTTAAAATTTGAATGGGATTACAATCAGTATGCTCTTGAGCTTTATTTAAAATATATCCACCGCTACCGTGTAAGAAAACGGCACATCGACTCTGCCAAGTTATTAATAAGTTTTTTAAAACATCGAGAATTGAAACCAATCCTCAGCTGGACAGATGTCGCAAAGGCACGTGCGCAGTTTTTAAAAGAATCAAATCTTAGAAAAGTTCCCGCTGGCGGTTGCGTAATTGAAAAAATCTCCTACGTTTTGCAGGAGTTGGGAGTTTTGCCAATCCGGAAAGTGGACCACGGGATTTACCTTAAGCGTTTTTTAGAAACCTTGGATATCAAACTCCTCCCTCTCGTCAAAGAATATCTGGATCAACTGAGACGAAATAGGAGAACTATTCAGACCAGGTATGGAACAGCTCGTATGATTGCAGACTATGGCCAGTGGCTCAAGACTCAAAACGTTACAGATTTATTTTTAGCAACCAGAGATCTTTCACATCTATACATTTTGTCCCTAGAAACCAAGGATCGAAGCGGAGTTGTGAGAGTTTGCTTGGGGAAATTTTATCGCTGGTGCATTTTTAGAAAAAAGGCTTTTATCAATCCTTTTGAGGGACTTGAAAAAGCAAAGCTCGAGCCGGCACTGGAAATTTTGTGCGGCGGTGATATTAAAAAAATTGAAGCTTTTATAAAAAGTCCTTCTTCGAGTCCTGAGCAGGCGTTTATTTTATGTCTTATTTTTTATTTTAACTTCACGGTTAAAAATATAGCCTATGCCTTAGTTGAAATTACGAGCGAAGACAGAATGAAAATCATTCTAAGGCGAGATGAAATCTCTTACCAGTGCAAGCGTCAAAAAAGACACCAAATATTTAGCCTTCCCAGTGAACCCCAGTGGGTTCTGGATTTAGAAAAAAGATATTTGGATCTTTGGAGACAAAGGCACAAAAAGATAAAACAGAATTTTCCGACTTCTCCTCTCGTTTTAAGATCAGACTCCCGCCACGGGAGAAATGTCCGGACTTTGGCGATTTATGAAATCCTTGCGGATGCGCTAGAATCTATTTTGGGTTACAAGGTGCCCCCTGCGCTCGTTCGAAGAACCGGTGCCCACATCTACACCCAACAAGTGGGATCGTCTGTTCTCATGAGTCTTGGCTGGTCCCAGGATTACGCTTGGGATTTTGTCTGGCGCCAGCGAAAACTCTTCCGTCCTCAAAAGTAAACTCACACTTTAGAATCTAAACTTCAAGTTTAGAATGTCAAAGAAAACTCTCTGCTCTTAATCTTTTTAAAATTAAACAATGAAATCAAACTCATGAGAGGAATTTTTATCCATGAAAAAACCACTTTTATGCGCCGAATGTAAGCGCAAACGAATACTATATGGTCTCGCAAATGCCAGGGCCAAAGGAAAACTCATTGGCCGAAAAAAAATGAGAGACTCAGATTTAATTCGAAAGCTTTTGAAAAGTGGTCTTACTTTTCGGGCCATTGCCTCAATCGCTAGGTGCAGTCATGGCTCTGTCCATCAGGAATTAGCGGCCCTTTCGCAGGAACAAAGAGAAGCCATTAAGGCGGCAAAGCTCCAGCTGAGATCGAAAAAGAAAATAAGTTCTACTTCAGCAAATTTGAAAGTTCCTGTCGGAGAGTCATCATTCGAGCGCAAAGCCGAGTGATTTTGTCTTGATCGACGTCAGGTCTTTCGCGCGCAATTTTCTTTGCGTATTTTTGAGCATCATAAAATCCTCTATTCATTCCCGCTCTGAGGTCGGGAGTTTTTAACGGGTATGCTGTGACTTCATATTTGTCTCGGATTTTTGTTAGAGCCTCAAAATACTCGTTACGAAGAGTTTCTTGAGTGACGGCGGCATAGTTCAAAGTCATTCGAATATCACGATGACCAAGGAGTGTTTTGAGAGTCGTAATACTTAATCCGGCCGACAAAAGTGAAGTAGCATAAGAATGGCGCAGTCGATGTAAATGAATAGATCCGGAAATTGCCAACCCATTGGTCGTTTCTTGCAAAACAGTTGAGAAATGGGCTATGGATCTTCGTTTACCGCGCGGGTTGGAAATTAAATATTTACAGTTTGAGCCGAATTCAATTCGGCCCGAATGAAAAGTTTGGATACGCTCCACAATTTCAACTGTTTTTGGATCAAGCGGTAAAATCCGCTCGTTATTTAATTTTCCGAGGGGAACCTTCAAAAACCAATTTGAATTAAAATCTTTGGTGATGCAGTCGAGAGTCAAATTGCGTAGTTCACCAACTCGGAGACCGCATCTACGCATAAGTAAAACTCCGAGAGAATCGATGTCTCCTCGAGTCTCAAGTCTTTTTTGAATTTCTAAATCAACATCAACTGTATATGGACGAGGAAGCGTATCAACATGCTTCGGAAAATCGGTGGATTTAACGAGTTCGTCAGGATGAGTTTTAATTAACTTATGCTCGTATAGCCACTCGAAATATCGTCTTAGGTGTTGGACACGTGATGAGCGACCATTCTGACCCATATTTGTATTTTTGAGGTGGATGAGGTGATCTTCGACATCTGCTCGTGTGATTTGATAGGGTTTGTTCGTCCGCAATTGGTGAATTTTGTAAAATCCTCTAAGCCCAGATTGGTAGCCATTCACGGTGTTCGGCCGACTGCTTGCACTCAAAACAGCTAAAAATCTTAATGCCGAATCTGGTAGCTCCGCCTGTTGACCTTTAACAAGATCGGCGCGGTAATTTGGAAATAACTTTCGGCAAATTCCTGAGCTAAGTTGCCCATTCATTTCAAGCCAGCGAAGATAAATATGTACTTGGCCAATGTTGGCTTTTCGGGTCACAAGCTTTAAGTGATGGCGCTGTAGATCTTCGTCATAATCCATGAGTACTTGTTCACTCAATTGCGAAAGTGTAAGCCTTTGCTGCAATAAAAATCGGTAAAAATGATGAAGGGCTGCGCGGTAAAGCGAGATCGTATTTTTACCCCTGCCAGAAGCGGTTAGTTCAAGTAAATATTTTTCGGCAATATCTACGAGTGGCTTACTTCGAAAATGTTGCATATCTCGCCTCAATCTTCTTCATGGCTTTTTCATACTCCACCTGAATATCTTCGATAAATAGGTGGATATAGATGAGGCTTGTTTGTGGGTCAGCATGGCCAAGCAACCGCTGAATCGTCAGTAGGGGTACTCCCGCTCTGGCCATGTCCGAGGCGAAGGCGTGACGGAATTGATGAGCTCTTGCAAGGGGTAACCCAAGACGAATACTACGCTTGCGAAAAAGGCTTCGGATACCGACTGTGGTCGTCGGGGCGCCGGCGCGCCTTCCCTGCAAGAGAACAAAAAATCGTTCGCAGCTTTTTGTGGGCCGCTCCATCTCAAGATATTTTTCAAGTACCTGCATCAAACAATGTGGCATAGGCACCAGCCGTTCTCTTCGGCCTTTACCGAATATTTTCACTACACTTTGGTGAAAATTAACATCATCCATCTTAAGTAGCGTCACTTCTTGGCGCCTCAATCCACAAAGTAACATCATGAGAGTCAGACCCAAATCTCGATACCGGTCGATGTCGCTTAAGAAGCGATCAATCTCCCGTGGCTTCATCGGGTTCATCATAAGTGTCGGCTTTTTCACTCGCAGTTCGAGATTTACTTTTCGACTTGGAATGTACATCGAGAGTGGACCGTTACGCTTGGCTTTGAGGTAGCCCTTTGGATAAATGACACCTGCTGCATGGGGAAGCTTTTTGCTAAAACAGAAAAAATAAAAGGCTCGCACGCAGCAAAGACGCTGATTAATTGAGTTTGGCTTAAACGCTCGCGTGCTTAAATCAATTAGCAAATCTTGTAGATTTTTTTGAGTGAACTCTTCGAACTTTTCCCAATCGCTATTTAACCATCTAAAAAACGTAATTAAAATAAATGCGTAAGTCTGAATAGATTTTGGCGAGAATCCTTGAATTTCAAGAACTTCAAAATATTTATTAGCCTGATCAACGAGCTTTCCTTTGCCGTCAATCCGTGTCAAAAAATTGTAGCTCCAAATTTTCATTTAAATTCTCCGGTATAGCAAAAGGTCTGCCGCATACAATGCAACACGAGTCTCGCCAGAGATGTTCTACGAGTGAAGATGCTGGAGCGGAAGATTTATCCGTCACGTTTTGAATAGAATTTAATTGTCCATTGCGAACGCGTTCTCTATAACTTCTACTTCGGTCCCGGTGATCCAGCTTTGCTTCAATCGAAGAATCATATTTACGGTTAGCTCTGCGCGAACAGAGCCGATAGCCAATCACTTTGCAATCAGCAGAACAATACTTATGTCCTTTAAAACAACTTCGACAAACACGAAATATTAGGGCGCATATTGAACATACAATTGTTTTCATCGAGAAAAGATCGGAAGAATCTTAAGCTTGTTTAAGATTGAGATGTGGATTCAATACCAAGGACGGGGGCCGCTAATCTACAGAAAAAAAGAATTTCTACAAAAGAAAGCCGATGCAGAAAAAATGAAAATTGATCAGCTTACAAAAGACATCAGTAGTGGCCAACTGACGGACACGATTGCACAAATGAAGGCCATGAATCTGGATGACCACGTGGTCAAAAAAGTTCAAGAAAATTTAGAAAGTAATGCCAGAGAAAGTGTTCGTGAAATCCAAGGTGTCGTGGGTTACGAAACTTACGATTGATCTTTCTTCGGGTGAGTTCCTATTGGTGGAGCTCACCCATTTTTTTGTTTAGAGTGAACAAAAGGCCGCCTTTTAGATCGAACTAGAGGAATCTCTATCGGCCATAAAAGCTCTGAGCTTTCCTGACCACCACGCTACTCGCAATCAAACTAGCCCCATTTTGCGGAGCTAGTTTGATGCTATTATTTTTTTAATCGAGGGATTGTAGTCAGTCTTAATAATCATGTACAGAAATCTACCAGGGACGAGGATGCTTTTTCAAGGCCCAAACTTCAGCCTCTTTTGATTCTTTTTCTAGCTGGTCTTTCTTTCTGGCAGAAAATATTTCATTCCATCGTTCGTCTCGCCAGTAAACTGCCCAGCGTGTAATCCACTTAACTTCTTTTGTAAATTGCTCTTCATTAATTAAGGGATCTTTAAAAGACTTTGATAAATAAACAGCGGGCTTTTTTGTTCCAGGATCCGCTGGGCCGGTATAGATTTCTAAATAGCCTTCACCCAAAGTAGCAGGTTGAAGCTTTGCAAAGCCAATAAAGCGCTCCCAAATCCTATCTCCGGCGATTTTGTTTACTAGAGCCACTTGGCCAGAAGCAACATAGCCCGAAGCTATGAGCGTTTGGTTTTCCTTGGAATAGCGAAATCCAGCAGCTCCCACGTCTAAATCAAAATCCTTGTTTGGTATCAGCGACGCTTCGTTAAAGCTTTTTTTTTGAATTTTAGCAAATGCCTTGATAAGTTCGATGGCTCTTTGAGATGTCATTTTCCCTTTCTCTGTTTCCCGAGCTTCAGCCCTTGCTATGTTAAAAAAAATAAAAATGATCATAAGAAATGCTTTTAGAGTAATTCGGCACATAGAGGAAATTTTAGCAGTACCTTTGTTGTAAAGTCATCAAAGTAATGAATAACATGCAATGATCGGTCATCGCCAGCGAGCCTTCCTGAGCAGGGATTTAACCAACGACCAAAAGGTCCGCCTATCTGAACGTGCTGGGCGCAATCGCGGACACTAAGCGGTGTTCCGGAGCACAGCACCACCGCTGACGTCGGTAGTGCGCACCTAAATGGCCATGTCAGTTGCAAGCACACAGCTTGCCGATGTCGACTCCCAGTGCGCAAACCTATCACTACCAACGCCACGAACCTGAAAAGACCACACTCTACAAGCTGATCCAAGGCAATTGGCTGTCGTTCCAGCAACAAGTCGAACACGACCTGGGGTACCCATTACCAGACTTCGTGAACAAAGAGTTCGAAGCGTATCTTCGGTGTGGAATTCTGGCGCACGGATTTTTACGGGCCCAGTGTACCAGTTGCCAGCACGAGATGCTGGTGGCATTTAGCTGCAAAAAAAGAGGATTCTGCCCGTCATGCGGAGCCCGGCGGATGTCAGAAACAGCGGCACACTTAGTCGATCACGTACTGCCGCACAAAAACATACGTCAATGGGTACTGACCTTTCCGGTGCCGATCAGGCTGTGCTTGGCTGTCAGACCAAAAGTCATGGCAAGGGCACTTGAGATTTCGCATCTGGTGACCAGCCAATACTACCGTAAAAAAGCAGGCCTTGGCTCCAAGAACTCCAAATCAGGCGCTGTCACACTGATCCAACGCTTTGGTGGAAGTCTGAACCTGAACATTCACTTCCATCAACTTTTTGTCGATGGCTGCTATGAACTGAGTGACAAAAACGAACCTATCGACTTCTGGGTAGCAACTGCACCAACAGTTAAAGAGATTGAAGAAGTACTGACGAAAATCATCGTTAAGCTCACCAAATACCTGGAGCGGCAAAAAA
>JAYTHU010000179.1:0-26307 GCA_043732305.1 Oligoflexia bacterium | reverse complement strand
GAGCTTTTTCTATTTTGAAGGTATAAGTGAGTTTGTCCTTCGAAACTTTGTAATTTTCTGCGAGTCCTGGGATCGCTTTCAGATTATTATCCAAATCCATGAGTCCTCGTCCCAGATTTTCTAGAATGCGAATGGAAATAAAATCTTCAGCTTCAGTAGGATCAAAATATTCCAGACTCACGCCCAATGGAAATTTTAGGGTAGGCAGTGAGGGAATAGCTCCGATTTCGCAAACCCCGAAGGTGAGTGGGATAAAAACAAAAAATTTTAACAAAGGTAAATGGCTCTTCATTGTATAAAAAATCTATCCTATAGATGTGAATGACACATAGCATTTTCATGAATATTCTTGCAGTTTTTCGGTTTTAGCCAGAAAATTGGAATGGTTTAATCATCATTTTAAATTGAAGCACAGGAGGCCCTCGTGAGGTTTAGTACTGCAATCGGAGCAGTTTTAGTTTTGGTATCGGCTGTTTTAGCCGCAGGTTGCGATAAAAACGGAGGTGGCTCAAGTGAAGACAATGTCACTTACGCAATCGTCAACGGAAAAGAAATCAAAGGCAAAGATGTTCTAGAAAAAGTTAAGAATGAATTGGCCGAATTAGATAAAAATGCTTATGAAATTAAACGTCGTGCCACTGAAGAATTAGTTCAAAAACTAATTTTGGAAGACGAAGCTAAAAAACAAGGCACGTCACTTGACAAACTCATGTCCCAATTCGACAGCATGAGGGATAAAGAAGTTGGCAAAGACGATGTTCAAAACTTCTTGAAATCTCGTAATATTGAAGAGAAAAAGCTTTCTAAACAAGAGAAAGAATCCATTCCTCAAATCATTAAGATGCAAAGAGTTTATGAAGGTCGACAAAAATATGTCAATGAACTCCGAGCAAAAGCTAATGTGCAATTCAAACTTGTGAAACCTGCAGAGAAAGCAGTCGAAGTAGGATTGGGAACAATCGATCCTCAAGGTCCTACAACAGCTAAAGTCAAAATTGTCATTTTTAGTGACTTTCAATGCCCATTCTGCGCTCGTGGAAAAACTCGCGTGGATGAAATCGTTGCAAAGTATCATGATAAGGTTGCAATTTACTTTCGCGAGTTTCCTCTTGAAAGCATTCATCCCATGGCATTTCACGCAGCCGAGGCTTCTCTCTGTGCTAAAGATCAGGGTAAGTTCTGGCAATATCACAACTCACTTTTTGACAATCAAGCAGCCCTTGCTGAAAAAGATTTGATCAAACGTGCTGTTGATTTGAAGATGGATGAAAAAGCATTCACTGAATGTTTAAAATCCGGTAAAAAAGCTGCTGATATTCGTAAAGATATGGAAGAAGCACAAAAAGTTGGTGTGAACAGCACACCTAGTTTCTTCGTGAATGGCTTCCCAGTGAGAGGAGCTCAGCCTATTGAGGTGTTCTCCGAGATTATTGATGAGCAACTCGCTAAGTAAGAGAGTTTTCAAAGCTAAGTAGAGCAGAAAATAAATTTTTAGAGAAAAGGCAGACTTAGGTCTGTCTTTTTTTTTGTGATTTGTGAGTTTCTGGTCTGGGCATAGACCAGGTCTGTCATGTTAATATTAATGGTAGTAGTTTGTAATCTTTCTCAAGGAGGAGAAAGTCATGGGCGTGGGTTCAATCGAAAGCAATAGACAAGACATTCAGAATTTAAAAGAAGCTTATGAAGAGCGAGAAAAAGGCACGGTCGAAAAAAACAAACGACACCTTGCCGATGAAGAATCTCGCCATGAGCACCAGATCAATGATTTGCGGGACAGGTTTGACAAAACTCTTTCCAAGGACAACGCTAAATCTCGCGAAGTGGTTTCCGAAAAACAAATACAGCACACGAAAGACGTTCAAGAATTGCAAAATGCAAGTCGGCAAAAAATTGCAAAGATGAGCGAAGACAACTATGACAAAACTGAATCACAAGAGCGCAATTACAACAAAGAAATAGAAAACACTAAAGAAGGTGCAAAGAAAACGGAAGAACGCCTTTATGATACTTTTGATAATGAAATTTCCAAGAGAGATAAAGAAAGTTCCGATATGGAAAAAGATTATCGTGAGGGTTCACAGGAGTCGATCAAACACCAAGCGCAGCGTTTGCAAGATCACTTTCGCGAAGAAAAAGAGCATCTGACGAAAAATTTCAAGCAGTCTTTAGAATCCAAAGATCTAGAGTTGAACTCCGCACGCAAGGAAAATTTTATAGAAACAACTGATTTGAAAACCGCCAAAGAAAACCAGAAGCACGGTTTAGAAAAAAGGTACGGAACTTTACTTCAAAATCAAAATCGAGCTTTCAGCCAGAATGCCACAAACATGGAAGAGGGACTAGGTCAGGCTCTTAAAGACAGTAGAGAGAAATATAAGGACCTAAGCGAGAAAAATACCGATCAGTTTCACAATAATTTCGAAAAATTAAAAGAAACAACTTCGTCTCGTGTCGACATTGACGTGAAAAATCAAAAACTAGCGAACGAAAATCAATCTTCCGAGAATTCCTTTGATAAAGCAAAAATTCAGCAGGATGCACGTATTCAACGTGCCAACCTAAATAACGATTTTAAAAGGAACTTTGAAGAATTAGAAGCTCGACGCATGGCCGCCGTCCATGATGGCAATCGCGTTAAAAAAGAAGAAATAGAATCTCTTCAATTGAAGCAGAATCGCGCCTATCAAAAAATGAATCAGGAATACATTTCTAAATTCAATGATTTCAAAGGGAAGGTCGACGGAGAGTATTACGGTCAGATTGAAGAAACGCAGAGA
The DNA here is from genome assembly GCA_043732305.1 of Oligoflexia bacterium. GTDB lineage: Bacteria > Bdellovibrionota > Bdellovibrionia > JABDDW01 > JABDDW01 > JAYTHU01. The sequence goes on along the minus strand of JAYTHU010000179.1, from coordinate 23,530 downwards.
GAGAAAACTGTCTCGCAACTTCAAGGAGACAACTCACGTAAGAAGCTCGCGCAAAACTATGCGGAGAGCATTGTCTCTCAAAATGAATTTCACGAAGATCAAATTGAATCTACTAAACGTGACAGCAAAAAAATGGTCGATGGTGTTCGTGTGAGCCAAGAGAAAAGTCGCTCGATGCAGGTCAACACTTTGCGCGACAAAATGCTTAAGCAGAGTATTGATAATCAACAAAAGCTTTCTGATATCACCGAAAAATATGAGTCTCTTATTGGCTCAATGAAAGGTGATTACGAAAAGAAATTTCGACGACAAGGCGAGACTTTTTCTGCTGAAACTGAAAAGCAAATGAAGTTTGTCGGCATGGATCGTGATCAGCAAGAAGCGAAATTTCAGGCACGTTTAGGACAAATGAAAGAAAGTTTTGATAAAGAAATAGAACAAGTGAGAAAACGACAAAACGTCGAAAGAAACGACGCGGCGTTGAACAAGAAAACATGATTGCAGACCGTCGAACTAAAATTGTCGCGACCATAGGTCCCGCCAGCTCCAGTCCCGAAATGTTGGAGAAACTCGTTTTTGCGGGAATGAATGTTGCCAGACTCAACTTCAGTCACGGCACTCACGACGATCATCTCAAAGTCATTTTAGCTCTCCGAGAAATCTCCTGTAAATATGCCGCGCCAATAACAATCATGCAGGATCTGCAAGGTCCGAAAATTCGTGTCGGAAAAGTACAAAATGGCAGCATTCAAATGATTGAAGGGCGCAAGGTCATCATAAGAGTTGGAAATAAAATCGGTAACGAAAATATTTTATACACTGATTTTAAATCCTTGCCCACAGATGTTAAAAACGGAAATAGTATTCTCTTGGACGATGGAAATTTAGAATTTAAGGTTGATGAAGTTGTCGATGACGAAGTCCACGCCGAAGTTGTTTATGGTGGCGAGCTCAAAGATCACAAAGGCATGAATTTACCCGGGGCAAAATTAAGTGTTGAATGTCTTACCGAAAAAGATTTGATTGATTTAGAATTTGGTTTGAAACATAAGGTTGATTACGTTGCTCTAAGTTTTGTGCGAAAACCGGAAGACATAAAACAGCTGCGTGAATTGATTTTAAAAAAATCTAAAAACACTCGCATTGTCGCTAAGATCGAAAAAATGGAAGCTCTGGATAATTTAGAAGAAATTGTTTTTCACTCGGATGCCATCATGGTAGCTCGTGGCGATTTAGCTGTCGAGATCGGGCAGAGTTTGCTCCCCGGCACGCAAAAAGCAATTATCAAGCTTTGCAATGCTTTGGGAAGACCCGTGATCACGGCCACCCAAATGTTGGATAGCATGATTTTGCATCCTAGACCCACTCGTGCGGAAATCACAGACATCGCAAATTCCGTTTTGGATGGAACTGATGCCGTGATGCTTTCTGCCGAAACTGCGAGTGGAAAATATCCAGTGAAGTGCATCGAAACCATGAACGATGTGATCACAGAAGTTGAGCGTACCAGTTTGACTTACTATCACATGAGAATGCGCGAAGAGTTTTTATCTGTCGCCGAAGCCATCGCCGAAAGCGCATGTCTTTCCGCTCAAAAACTAAATGCGGCTTGCATCGTTTGCCTCACGACTTCAGGTAAAACAGCAACAATGATTTCTCGCTCTCGGCCCCGCGCGCACATTGTGGCCATTTCCCATATGCAAGAAACTTTGGACAGACTCGAACTTGTGTGGGGAATCCAGAGCTACAAAATTCCGCCATACGACAGTTCCGATGAAGTGATGAAGGACTTGGAGAAACGGTTGCTCGAATACGGTCTGGCGAAACCCGGAGACAAAGTCATTCTCACTTTGGGCATGCCCGTCATGGAGCGCGGTACCACAAACAGCATCCGCGTCTACACCATCAAAGCCACCACACCAAAAGCCGAAGGCGCAGCCCGCCTCCAACTTCCTCTCCGCTCCCGCTAAGGTAGCTTAGGTACCAGCTTCCTTTTTGTCCAGACTTGCGTCATAAGTCTTCAGTCTCCAAAGCATTCGAATTTTTTGTAATTGAATCTCTGGGCAAAGTAAAAGTGCTCCTTCTCAGGGCTAATTTTACTGATTCGTTTTTGGCTTCGGTGGGATTCCTATTTATCCACTCTATGGCAACCTCTGGTGAACGACCGAATAAAATATTATCTTCTAGTACGGGGATATAAAGAGGCGTTTTCCCCAATTTTCCTGCCAACGTAGAGTATGGATATTCTTCCGCAGCCAATGAAATTCCAGCTTTAACCGGATTGCGATAAACGTATTTGTAAGCGTGATTTAAGTAGTGTTCTGTGGTGATCACTGTCCTGTGAAATCGTCCTCCGAAAATCTGATTGATTCGTCCACTTGATTCTCCAATTCGTTTACTTGTTTCTCTCATAAAATAATTCATCGCCTCTGCAAGATTGTTTTTCGGACTCCGCACGATAAGATGAAAATGATTCGGCATGAGAACAAAAGCTATAATTTCTATTTGGAAGGCTCCAACGATAAACCAAAGGTAGTTTTCCATTATTGACCAGACTTCTGGCATCGGAATGCAGAACCATTCCTTGTTCGTGCAGCGAGCCGTGACGTGATAGGGGAGGCTTGAGTTTTTCGGCGCGTTTCTTCTAGGCATAATTCTATGTATTTGCAATTTTAGTATCTAGCTTGATTGGCATTTAGACGGTATCGCGTCCGACTAACATTGTTGCGGAACTAAATTGCCCGGAACACGGATACCAAAACTTAAGAAAGCGGAATTGACGCAACTCTGGACAAAAAGGAAGCTGGTACCTATTGGCAGATGCTGCCGGTGGTGTAGGTGTTGAGTCGGGCCATGTCGGAGGCGTTTACGACACCGTCGTGGTTGAAGTCGCCTTGCATCCAGAACATACCGGATTTGCCCATGTTGGATTTAACGATGGCACAATCGGCGTCGTGGACGACTCCGTCAAGATTGGCGTCACCGGGAGTTCGAGCTAGTGACAAGAGAGCATCAAATTTTTGCGAACCAAGATCACTTTGATCGACGAGTGATCCCCGAGAGCCCTACTGGGCTGGCATACCAATGAGTTTGTCCCAAATTGCATAATACTGCCTGTAAGCAGTGAATATGCGCACGTCACTTTGCGCGGCAACTTTAGCAGCCTGGTTGGTTGAACCATCTAGGCCCTGTCCGCCTTCGTAGGCTATAATAGGTAAATCAAATTTATTTTTCTCCGGTAAGTCTCCGGCAATCAACATTCAATCGGCATGGGCCTCTGGCGCCGATTGAATGTTGATTGCCATTTTAACTTGATAAGATCTGCTACTAAAAACAGTTTTGGTGATATCGCTCACACGTTTTGTGAGGACCATTGCAAATTCGCTGGATCTCCCCCAGACGTTGGAATTCCAACCGAGTGAAGAATTGGCGAGTGCCGCTTTACCAATGACACTTGTTGGAGAAGTGAGACGACAAGTTCTATAATTCTGATCGGGGATTCCCCATTTCATGCAAAACGCATCTTCCCATTCTGTGAGGCCAGAATTCCACGTCTCGTTTGAATATTCGAAAATAATTTTCGAGGTAGAATTAATTCTAACTGATCCTGCAGTAGCAGAACTTGGAGCAGACAGACTGCAAGCGGAATTACTTTTGTTACCGAATTCACCGTATCGAAATAATCTTGCAAGTCTGCAAACGTAATCGTCCGTTGCCATTCCGGGAATGTTCACATAAATATCTTGGCCAATGACGTTAGCAAGTGCCACGACATCTTCATAAGCCATGCCTTGAGATCTGTCGGCGCGGCTTCCTTCAGTGGGCCATGTTCGATCGGACCAATTCTGAACGGAACTCCCATTGGTGTTGAAAGAGTCCATGAATCTTAAAGTAAAAAAACCTTGAATGTTAGAAATGAAATCTTTGGTGAACATGCTGGGCCCGTATTGAACGCTCGCGGGAGACATAATGTGAATGTTGGTGATTGGAGTAGTCGCATTGAAATTAAACCAAGCGTCTTTTGTCTGAGTGGTTGTCATGATCGCGACGTTGTGTTGAACGCCGTTGACGATCGTTTTTGTAATCGAACCCATGACCGCATTGATGCTCGCAGAAAAAGTTCCAGTTCCATCCCAGCTAACGGTGTACGCGCCGCTTGGATAATAACTCGAGATGGCAGACCACCTAGCCGCTGTTGGGGCGCCGGTACTATCAAGTGTAGCGGCTGCATTTCCCGCATCCCACGGACCGTTATTTCCAGATATTCCGAGAGCTAAATCCGCATAGACTGGGACGTTGTTGTAATAGATAAGACCAGGCGTATTCATGCCCATGTTGAAAGGGTTTGGAGCGTTTTGTCGAATGGGTGCGATCGGCGTGATAGTCGTTCCGCCGCCGCGGACAGACCTTGCTGAAGATGATCCCTCTAAATTTGTTCCTAGTAAGCTTTGACTTGTGCAAGCTTGCCCTAGGAAAACTGGGGTTACTAAAAATAGTGCCAAAACCAAAACTAGCGCCGCTGGGATTCTAATTTTTATCTTCATGAATTCTTATTGGAGAGAATTATTTAGGACACGATTTTCTGTTATTCCGCAGCGATTTTCTTTTAAATTTAGATCGCTTACAAAACTTTTAGGGAATAATATTATCTAAATTGTGTCGAATTTATGAGCATTAAAAAAGCAATCAAATATCACGCGCGATAGTTGTTTGCAGATCTTACAACGCTGGAAATAGTGGCTCAAATGGGTTTAACATCAATTGGGGCAAGTCGAAATTTGGTAGGTAAGATTCTGGAGGCTGCAAAGAAATTTTTTGGTCAGGAAATACTGTGCGCTATCTGCCAAAATAAAAAAAGTTTTTCAACTGATTGAGATTCAACTGAGACGCTTAGGCCATCTTTTTCTTGAATCTTTTCACTGCAAATGCCCTTGGTGATGAGCTTGTTGAAGTCTGCGGCCGTCACCAAAAAACCAAGGTCTTTCATCGATTCATTTTGTACGGCAGTGAGATTGATTTTGGAAATACCTTTTGCATCGGCGACATTTCGCTCAGAATAAAAAACGAGTGCCCGCAGCGCTTTCATGTCGTCTTCAACAAGCGTCACGCGTTTTTCTTCGGAAGTGTAGAGATACTCATTGAACCATTCGACAAATCCTTGAAGAACGTCGGGTTTCAGCAAGTTTATTTTAACTCGTCCTTCACCCAATTCTTGGAATTTCACAATTCCTAAACTTTGAAGACAACCAATGAGAATTTGCATTTTTGCGGTTGGTTCTTGAAACACCTGAATCGTGAATTTTCTAAGTGTCCCACTGGGTATTTCTAATCCGCCATCAACTGCATCTGCCGTTCCATATCTCTGGCCAACAAAAGAAAGTATGGAGCAAAGCTTGCTTGCTTGATGGGGATTCAAAGCTTTTGGTGAGCCACCTTTGTCATCGACTTGTTCTAAACTCTTAATGCGCTTGTTGGCATCGCGCAAATGTTCATTGATTGTTTTAACAATCGCTTTGATCCATTCAGGAAAAGTGTCAAATTGCGCTTGCAAAGATTTGAACGGCAATTCAATAACTTCAGTGTCTAAATCGGCGCGGGCAGAAGCGCTGCGAGGTTTGCGATCAAAAAATGCCATCTCGCCAACCATCTGACCCACGTTCACAGTTGCGAGTTCGATTTCAGAATTTCCTTTTTGTTTGAAAACTATGAGGCGTCCGCGTTTGACAACATACATGCTGTCAGGGGAATCGCCTTCGCGAAACAAAATATCACCATTGTTTAATTTTTTGATGTGGTTTGATCCACCTTGAGGCGCTGTCATAAAATCAGTTTACACTAATGATTTTAACTTCGCCAGCGACTATCAAATGAGCTTCGGTCAACTTACGGATATCTTCGATGGTGTATCCGGGGGCGATTTCTCGCAGCACAAGACCATCGCCTAGTCCTAGTTTAAATCCAATTTCCATAACTGCAAGATCAGTCACAATCAAATCAACAACGCCTTGCCCAGTGAGTGGTAGCGTGCATTTTTTTAAGACTTTTCTCTCGCCGGTTTTTTGATCAACGTGTTGCATCGCCACGACGACGCGCTTTGCACCTGCAACCAGATCCATTGCTCCGCCCATGCCTTTAACCATTTTTCCGGGAATCATCCAGTTGGCTAAATCTCCGAGCTCGTCGACTTGCATGGATCCTAAAACGGTGAGGTCAATATGTCCGCCTCTAATCATGGCAAACGAATCTGCACTTGAAAAAAAACTTCCGCCAGGCAACACCGTCACCGTTTGTTTTCCCGCATTCACCAAATCTGCGTTGATGTCTTTTTCAAATGGGAAGGGTCCCATTCCTAAAAGTCCATTTTCGCTCTGTAAAACCACGTCAATTCCGTCCGGAATGTGATTGGCAACTAATGTGGGCATGCCAATGCCAAGATTCACCGTAAATCCATCTTTGATTTCTTTAGCGATGCGTTTGACGATTTGATCTCGATCTAACAAATGAAATCCTTTTCTTAGGGGTTTGCTCTAACTGTTCGATTTTCAATCCGTTTTTCATAGGAAGGTCCTTGGAAAATCCTCTTCACGTAAACACCTGGCGTGTGAATTTGGTCTGGATCAAGTTCGCCAATTTCTACTAATTCTTCTACTTCAGCAATTGTGATTTTAGCGGCGGTGGCCATCATCGGATTGAAGTTACGAGTGGATTGTTTGAAAATTAAATTTCCATACTTGTCACCGCGCCAAGCTTTCACAAATGCGAAATCCGCTTTGAGTGCTTTTTCTAAAACATAATCCCGACCATCAATCTGGCGAACTTCTTTGCCTTCAGCAACCAAAGTGCCGACTCCCGTGGGAGTAAAGAAGGCGGGGATGCCGGCTCCGCCAGCACGAATTCGTTCGGCTAAAGTCCCTTGTGGACAAAGCTCTACGTCAAGAGCTCCGCTCAAGAACTGTCGAGCGAAGGTCTGATTCTCTCCGACGTAACTTGAAATCATTTTTTTTATTTGATTGTTCTTCATGACAATGCCCAGGCCAAAATCATCAATGCCGGCATTATTAGAAATGCAGGTTAAATTCTTTGTCCCTTTTTTCAGCAACGCTTTAATAAGATTTTCCGGAATGCCGCAAAGTCCAAAGCCTCCGCACATGATACTGGCTCCATCAAGTACATCGAAAATGGCCGCATCCGCAGAGTTAAATACTTTTTTCATTGAATTCTCTCTTCATTAGATTCTTTCGACAATGACGGCAGAAGCTTCCCCGCCACCGATGCAAATGCTAACCATGCCGCGTTTTGCTTTCACTCTTTGCATGTTGTGAATGAGTGTTGTGAGAATTCTCGCACCGCTGGCACCGATAGGATGTCCCAATGCAACAGCGCCGCCATTGATATTCACACGTGCTGGATCAAGTTGAAGTTCTTGAATAGTTGCGAGTGCTACTAAAGCAAAAGCTTCGTTGATTTCAAAAAGATCAATGTCCTTGAGTTCTAATCCTGCCTTTTTCAAAACCATGTGCATGGCTTTCGCAGGAGCTGTGGTGAACCACTCGGGCGCTTGGGCAGCAGTAGCTTGCGCGATGATTTTTACCATCGGTTTTACTCCCAGAGATTTTGCTTTGCTTTCGGACATCACTACTAACGCGCAGGAGCCATCATTGATGCTGCTTGCATTGGCAGCAGTGACGCTTCCTGTTTTTTCAAAAACTGGTTTGAGCGTGGGGATTTTATCGAATTTAACTTTAAATGGCTCTTCGTCTTCAATGAAGTGCACAGCTTCACGTGAACCAGGGGGAGTTGCTTGGACAGTAAAAATTTCGGCTTTGAAAAATCCTTCTTTGATTGCAAGTTGCGCGCGTTTGTAACTTTCAATTGTGAAAGCATCTTGAGATTCGCGAGAAATATTTTTCTCTCGAGCGCAAAGTTCTGCGGCACTTCCCATATGATAGTTATTGTAAACATCCCAGAGTCCATCTTTGACCATGGAATCGGCCATGACAATATTTCCCATTTTAAAACCAAGTCGCGATTTTTCAAGCAAATGCGGAGCATTGGACATGCTCTCTTGTCCACCTGCTACGACAACTTCAGCATCTCCAGCCATGATCGCTTGTGCGCCGAGCATGACTGCTTTCAAGCCGCTTCCGCAAACTTTATTGATGGTCATAGCGGGCGTTGAGTTTGGAAGTCCTGCGAAGATAGCAGCTTGCCGAGCTGGGGCTTGGCCTACGCCTGCGGTTAAAACATTTCCCATAATGACTTCGCTGACTTGATCTGGTTTAATTCCGGCACGGGTGATTGCCTCTTTTATTGCTAGGGCTCCCAATTGCGGCGCGCTTAATCCTGAAAGTGTGCTATTAAATGCAGCGATGGGTGTACGGGCGGCGGCGGTGATGACAATTGTTTCTACTGATCCGGCCATGATTCCTCCAAAAAGATTGTAGTTCTATGTGTATGATACGGTTTTAATTGTAAAAAATTCGTTTGACAAGGGGAGAGTGGGTCTCTACAGCTACTATGTGGAGGCTATTAAATAGATGAGCAAAAAAATTAAAAAAGCAAAATTGACACCTAAAGCCAAGAAAACTGTCCCAGTGAAAGCTGCAAAAGTGGTTGCAAAACCTGCAGCGAAGACCGCTGTGAAGGTTGTAGCTAAACCCAGCAGTGCTAAATCCCCAAAACAAAAAGTAAAAGATGAAATTCGTAAAGCTGGTTTCACCATTGATGAATCTCCTGCTGGCGAGAAATCTGTTAAAGGAAAGTCGAGCAAAGTAAAATCTAGCGATGCCGGCTCCGATGATAAATCAATTGCTTTAGAAGCCGTTGAAGGGGAAGAAGTTATCCTTACCGATGCTGATGGCAAACGTTACTGTAAAGTCATCGACTGTGATGAAATTGCAGTTATCGAAGGACATTGCCGACTTCATTACATCATGTTTTGGAAACGTGGAAAAACGAAAACCAAAATTTTGGATGGTGGAAAGCTTGATAAATACATCGAAGCTCTGACTCTAAGATATCCTGATAAATATTTAGAAATCTTGCGCAAAGATCTTTTGTCGGAAAAAGAATTCAACACGATCATCACCGAAATGGATGCTGATGATGCTGAAGATGCTGAGAGTGAAGAAGAAGATAATCGCTTCACTGAAGAAATTCGTGGCACTCACACAACCAATACCGACGACGACGATGGCGGATTCTAGTCTAGCTTTTTAGCTAGTCCTTGGCCCTGTGAACATTTACGGTAGAAATACCGAAGTATGTTCATGGGTATACTTCCGAGATCGCATGCGACTTCAAATATCACAGCCATAGCTGTCGTAAACAAACGTAGAAACGTTTATGCGCCGTTTTCCTATGTGGAAGCTCATGGATACGGCATTTTAGTTGTCCATTCCATTCCAGAATTAATCAAAGCTATGACAATTGCCCGACCCAAAGCTGTGCTCCTCAGTTGGAATCTCAAAGGCATCGACCTTAAGAAAATGTACACTCTTTTGAGTGATCGATTCAAAATTCCCTGCATCGTTTTTCCGGAAGAATTAACCAGACAAACCAACAAGACTCTCATGGCAAGTGGCATCACGGATTTTCTTCTCTCTCCCGTGAGTGGTCCAAGTCTTTTGATGCGATTGCGTGCGTTTGCGACGGCAGAGAAAAAAGCCCGCGCGGCGCTGTTTCAAACTGACGAACCTTTGGAAAATCTTGATTGGGATCAAAAAACGAATCCTGCCAATCCTCACGAGAAAAATTGGCACGGCAAAAACGGTTGGACAAAAAATTTTGGCGGTTATTATTTCTTCAAAGGCGCCAAGGTTCCAAAATACAATGCCAAAGAAAAAAAATGGTATGATGAGAATGGTCTAGAGACGGGCTCACAAGTTCGATTTATCAAAAGCGATTCCAAGAGAGTCGCAAATGAATTTGAAGCCGCCCTGAGCAAGCAACTTGACGCTGGTTTTGACAGCGGTTTGGTGGCTGATGAAATGGCCGGAATATATCTGAATCTAATTGAGCCGGTAGAGCCTGCCATTTTGGGCAATGGTCAAATGGAGGAGTTTGGAGATTTTCTAGCGGAAGTTAAATCAGACGTTGCTGAAAAACAATTCCCACTTGATGAAAAAGATGTCGATCTGCAGCCGGTTTCTACGACTGAAAATCAGGACCATTTGTCTTTACTCGCTCGGGCGGTGAAGTTTAGTTATTTGAAAAATGCGCAAATCTATCTACACAAATTTAATGAATCAACTGAAGTGAGCAAAATCACCCTCTCGACTATTTCATCACCGCGCTTCCATGGTTATCTCATTTGTGTGACCGCAACCGACGAACATCAAGCGGCAACGATGCAAAAAGCCAATGATGTTATTGTTGATGAAATGGGGTCATTCGGCGAAGTGGTTATGACTCCTATTCAAGTGATGCAGCTGGAAGTGGATCAAGTGAATTTTTTGGAATGGGCAAGACTTGAGTCTGACTTTTTTGTGACTTCGAAAATGACCGGCATTGCGATGGCTTTTTTCTCTTGCCCTTATAATGCTGAACTAGAAGAGCGAGACGATAGATTTGCACTGATGATTGAGCGCGATCTCACGCCTGGTGCAAAGATTAGTTTTGATCTTTACATGCACATGCCAAAAAATAAAAAATATCTGAAGTATCTCAAGCGCGGCCAGGTTTTTTCTCACGAGATGCGAGATAAATTTATGGTTAGTGGCGTAAAAGAGCTTCACGTGGATAGTGCTGAAATAAATAGTTTTTATTCTTATGCCGCTGAAAATTTCTTGCAGTCAACCTTGCGAAAGTAAAATTACTCTTCTGGATCCAAAAGCAAATTAGCTTTTTCTTCTAACTCCGTGTTGGCAGTGTCAAATCTCATGAATATTTTTTGACCCTCAAGAGAGAATTCTGTCCAATCTCCGGGAAGTTCAATGTCTTCATCGGCCTCCACAAACTGTTGAATCATGGATCCAATGGCATCGACCGAAAGATAAATTTGCGACATCGTATTCTTTTTTTTCAGATTGTGGTCGATCGAAGAAAGAAAATTTGATTGCTTGATTCCTTCCTTCTTGCGAAATCCAATCAAAAGCAAAATTTCCTGAGGGAAAAGTTGTCCCTTCACAACGACTTCATTGTCTTTAGACAGTTGCGGAAAATTTTTCTCAATAACCTCTCGAATGAGCTTGATTGAGTCCTTAGGAAGCTCTTGTTTGAGCTTGGCGGTCGAAGTCGGTTTTCTTGATTCCATTCACGCATGATAGTCAAAGAAGCGTCCAATTTCATTAGGAAAATATCGCCCTTCAGGGGTTGACTAGGAGGCTCCGGGACACTATATATTCAGCATGCAAAAAGAGTCCGATATTCAGTCTGTAGGGAGCCCCAGTCCAAGTTCCTTAAGTAAAGTCTTTATCAGTACTTATGGCTGCCAAATGAATGATCATGACACGGAGCGAATGTACTCACTGCTGGAGATGCACAACTACTCTCAGGCAGAAACTGCCGCAGACGCCGATGTCATCATCATCAACTCCTGTTCCGTCAGAGAAAAGCCACTTCAAAAAGTATTGAGCGAGATTGGAACATATCGACCGCTCAAAGAACTCAAGCCTCAATTAAAAATTGGGGTTGGCGGTTGCGTGGGACAGCAAGAGGGTAAGAAACTTTTAGGCGCAGTTCAAGAACTTGATTTTGTTTTTGGTACTGACAATATCGACACCCTCCCGAGTATTCTCGCTGACGCGCGCACCATAGATACTGATTTTCCACGCAGTCACCGTAAAGCTTGGACCACGATGCAAAATCGTGGACCGTATGAAATCTCAACTATGGTCCGAAACGCGAAAGTGCAAGCGTTTGTGACTATCACAAAGGGCTGTGATAATTTTTGCTCTTTTTGTGTTGTCCCCTTCACTCGCGGTCGTGAACGTTCGAGACTCTTAAGTGAAACAGTTAAAGATGTTCAGAAGTTAGTTGCACGGGGAGTTCAAGAAATCACACTTCTCGGTCAAAACGTAAATTCCTACAAGAGTCCCGATGGACAGGGTGATTTCGTAGATTTGCTCTCGGCGGTTTGTGAGCAAACAGATATCAAACGCTTAAGGTATACCACCAGTCATCCAAAAGATTTTGATGACCGTGTGATTGAAGCTCACGTGAAATATCAAGCAAAGCTTGGTCTGTATTTGCATCTGCCGGTTCAAAGCGGATCAAGCCGAGTCCTGCAGGCGATGAATCGCGGATACACTCGCGAAGAATATATTGAAAAAGTTTTGAAACTTAAAAAAGCATTGCCGAATCTTTCTCTCTCCACCGACATCATTGTTGGATTCCCCGGCGAGACTGAAGAAGAGTTTGAAGAAACTCTAAGCATGCTGAGAGAAGTGAAGTATGAGAATGTTTATTCATTTAAATATAGTCCGAGACCTTTCACTAAGGCGCTCAAGCTTCCCAAAGAATTGCACGTTCCTGAAATAGAAATGGACCGCAGACTTCAGAAGCTCATGGACTTGCAAGATGAAATCGGTTTTGAACTCGCGAAAAGATATGACGATGGAATTTTTGATGTCTTGGTCGAAGGACCCTCAAGAACAAACCCGGATGTCCTCACAGGACGTACCGTACACAACAAAGTTGTTAATTTTAGTGCAGGAAATGCGACAGACAAAACAGAAAGTTTAGTTGGAAAAATAATTCCAGTGAAAATTCTCAAGTCACTGCCCTTTTCCATGCGCGCGGAGGTTATACATTGAACGCACGTTACCAAGTTTTTCCTCATGGTCTGATGGTTGGTCCAATGCCCTACAAACCAGTGATGATTTTTAAAACCAAAGACGAAAAAGAAGTTTTACCCCTAGCACTTGATCCTGTGAACGCAGGAATCATGATGGCGGACACGGATAATTTAGGTCGTTTCGATAGCGCTCATCGAGCCACACTTTCCATTTTTAAAGAATTGGGAGTGGAAATCACGAGTGTTTATTTTAATCACATCGTGGGACAAGAGATCATGGCTTTGGTTGGTGTCATCCAAAGTGACAAGAAGATTCAAATGAAATTTAAAGCGCGCGAAATCATGCCGCTGGCCCTTCGTGCTGACTGCTTGTTTTACGCCAGCACAGAAGTGATTGAAAAAGCAAAGCTTCTGAATCTCGAGTGGGCCATGCAACAAGGTGCTCAACATGAGCAGGGCAATCGCACTCTCGTTAAAGGATCGGACATGGTGCACTGATGATCATTCCGGTGAATGGATTTCATCCAAAGATTCACGAGAAATCTTGGATCGCCCCCAACGCTACCATTATTGGTGATGTTGAAATCGGCGAGAAAACTTCCATTTGGTTTGGAACAGTGGTTCGCGGAGATGTTTTTCCGATCAAGATTGGTCGGGAGTCAAATATCCAAGACAATTGCGTTGTTCACTGCACTTATAAAAAACACGGCGTTGTTATTGGTGACAGAGTTAGCATTGGTCACGGAGTTCTCATTCATGGCTGCGAAGTTAAAGACAACTGTTTGATTGGCATGGGATCTATTCTCATGGACGACGTTATCATTCCCAAAAATTGCATTGTTGGTGCGGGAAGTCTCGTGACTGAAGGTGCACGTTTTGAAGAGGGGATGCTTATTGTTGGCAGTCCTGCCAGAGCCAAAAGAAAATTAACTGAAGACGAATTAGCTTTTTTACAAAAGAGTGCAGATAATTATATCAAGTACACCACTTGGTACACCGGCAAGGGAGAGATCATTCCGTGAGTAACTCAAATGGCCCCATTATTCTAGATTCTCTGACTTACGATGATATTTTACTAGTTCCTCAGTACTCAGACATTATGCCGTTGGAAGTGAGTTGCCAAAGTTTTTTTGCTCGCGATATCAAGCTTCACATTCCTATGATTTCCGCCGCGATGGACACTGTCACTGAAAGCAAAATTGCTCGCATCATGGCGCAAGAAGGTGGTCTCGGCATCATTCATAAAAATATGACTGTCGAAGAACAAGCTCTTGAAGTTGACCGAGTCAAAAAATACGAAAGTGGAATGATCACCGATCCCATTACATTGGGCCCGGACAATAGTGTTCATGAAGCACTCGAACTGATGAAAAAATATTCCATCAGCGGCGTTCCAATCACCAAAGATAAAATGCTTGTGGGGATTTTAACCAATCGTGATCTTCGTTTTGAAACCAATGTGCATCAGCCAATTTCAGCCATCATGACAAGAGAAAACTTAGTGACGGCACCTGAGGGCACAAGTTTAGAGCAAGCTAAAGTGATTTTGCAGAAACATAAAATCGAAAAACTCCCCGTGGTTGATAAAAACGGAGTTCTCAAGGGTCTCATCACAATCAAAGATATTGAGAAGGCGCGTGCGTTTCCACACGCGACCAAAGATCTCCGTGGACGTTTGATTGCGGGCGCAGCTATTGGTGTTGATCACTCATCACGTGAACGTGCTGAAGCTTTAGTGGCCGCAGGGTGCGATGTGCTAGTTATTGACACTGCTCATGGCCATTCCAAAAATGTTTTAGAACAAGTCAAATGGGCTCGCGGCTATTTCAAAGATGTGGTTTTGGTTGGTGGCAATGTGGCCACTGCCGACGGCACTGAAGCATTGATAGACGCTGGCGCAGACGTTGTGAAAGTCGGAATTGGTCCCGGAAGCATTTGCACCACACGAATTGTTGCAGGTGTTGGCGTGCCGCAGGTTACAGCGATCATTGATTCGTCTCGAATCGCTTTCAAAAAAGGCAAAACTATTATTGCAGATGGTGGAATTAAATTTTCTGGAGACATCACTAAAGCATTAGCACTTGGTGCAAATACCGTTATGTTAGGCAACGCAATTGCTGGCACAGACGAGAGCCCTGGCGAAACCATTTTGTATCAAGGACGGACTTATAAAGTTTATCGCGGCATGGGAAGTTTAGGCGCAATGAAAAAAGGGTCTAAAGATCGTTATTTCCAAAGCACCGTTGAACATGACGATAAACTTGTTCCGGAGGGCATAGAGGGGAAAGTTCCCTACAAAGGAACTCTCAGTTCGATCCTCCATCAGCTCACCGGTGGTTTGAAATCCGGAATGGGCTACATGGGTGCGAAAAACATTGCGGCTCTTCAAGAGCGCGCAAAATTTGTCAAAATCACAAGTCAAGGTCTGCGCGAATCACACGTGCACGATGTCATTATCACGAAAGAAGCACCGAACTATCGATTGGACGGATAATTTTGGAACCCAATTCAAAAATTGCCATTTTAGATTTCGGTTCTCAGTTCACTCAACTTATCGCACGCCGAGTGCGAGAGCTTGGCGTTTACAGTGAGATTTTTTCTCACGATATCACTCTTGAAAGATTGAACGCATTTTCTCCCACCGCAGTTATTTTCAGTGGTGGTCCGTCTAGCATTTATGATGCTGACGCTCCTCTCAGATCCGACATCAAGGAAATTTTAGATCTCTATCCGATCTTAGGAATTTGTTACGGCATGCAGTTATTAGCCAAAGAATTTGGTGGAGTTGTCAAAGCTGGCTCTACTCGCGAGTACGGTGCAAACAATATTTTTTGGGAAAATTCTTCGGGTAAAGCTGACGCAGTGAAAGTTTGCCAAAAAGTTTGGATGAGTCACGGCGATCACGTCGATGAAGCACCACATGGGGTTGACGTCACCGCAAGATCCGAAAACGGCATGATCTCCGCGATAGAATCAAAAAAGATTGGCAAAGGTTTCCAAGGATTGCAATTTCATCCGGAAGTATCTCATACAGAAAATGGAATTGAAATTCTAAAGCATTTTGTCATTGATTTTGCAAAAGCCAAACCTGATTGGCAGGGTGGAAAACTTCTCCAACATTTAATAGACCGAATAAAAGAAAAAGTTGGACCCACTGAAAAAGTTCTCTGCGCTTTGAGTGGTGGGGTAGACTCGACGGTGACGGCAAGTTTACTTGTTAAAGCTCTTGGAGCTGATCGTGTTTGGTGCGTTTTTGTAGACACGGGTCTCATGCGTGACCGCGAGGCCGATGAAGTTCTTGAAGCCTACGCAGGAATGGGTCTCAAAGTAAAAGCTGTCTTTGCAGAAAAAGAATTTCTAGGTGAGCTAGAAGGTAAAACTGATCCCGAAGAAAAGCGAAAAATCATTGGACGAGTGTTCATTGAAGTTTTCGAAAAAGCCACCAAGCAAAATCCATGTAGTTTTTTAGCGCAAGGTACCCTTTATCCCGACGTCATTGAAAGCGTCAGTGTAAAAGGCAAGAGCATGACAATTAAATCTCATCATAATGTGGGTGGCTTGCCTGCTCGCATGAACATGAAACTAGTTGAGCCCCTGCGAGAACTTTTCAAAGACGAAGTTAGAAAACTTGGTCGAGAGCTTGGGGTCAGTGAAAAATTATTAGGACGTCATCCTTTTCCTGGTCCCGGACTTGCGATTAGAATTCTTGGTGCGGTAAACAAAGAAGATGTCGCTATTTTGCAAAAAGCAGATCGCGTTTATACCGATGAGCTTCGCGCTGCGGGACTTTACGATAAAATTTGGCAAGCCTTCGTGGTTCTACTTCCAATTAAAACTGTTGGCGTCATGGGAGATGGCAGAACTTATGAAAGAGTCGCTGCTTTGAGAGCTGTCACGTCGATTGACGGAATGACGGCTGATTGGTATCCATTTGAATATAGTTTTCTCGCTCGAGTGAGCAATAAAATCACCAATGAGGTCAAGGGGATCAACCGCGTGGTGTATGACGTTTCGAGTAAACCTCCTGCAACAATTGAGTGGGAGTAAAAGGGACCATGACAGGGGAAGCATCCGGAAAATTTGTTCATTTGCATCTGCACTCGCAGTATAGCCTTCTTGAAAGTTCGATAACTTTCGAAGACCTGCTGACGGCTGCAGAAAATGACGGGATGCCTGCGGTTGCAGTCACGGACAATGGAAACATGTTCGGGGCTGTTGAGTTTTATCTCGATGCGCAAAAAACGGGCGTCAAATCTATTCTTGGTTGCGAAGTTTTCATTGCTCCTGAAAGCCGATTGGTTAAAGGGGCTGCAAGTAAAGAATCCGGTGGAGGTCGCGGTCCGCAGAATCAAACTTTTCCAAGGTTGGTTCTTTTATGTATGAACTTAGAAGGTTATCGAAATCTCTGTCAACTTGTCAGTCGCGGTTTCACCGAGGGATTTTATTACAAGCCTCGCATCGATTATGAAATCTTAAAAAAATATAACTCTGGCCTCATTGCGCTTACTTCTTCGATCAATGGTGATGTGCCTGCCACGTTTGTGAAGCA
This sequence comes from Oligoflexia bacterium, assembly GCA_043732305.1. Taxonomy (GTDB): domain Bacteria; phylum Bdellovibrionota; class Bdellovibrionia; order JABDDW01; family JABDDW01; genus JAYTHU01. Next base: position 6,245 of record JAYTHU010000179.1, on the reverse strand, counting down.
CGGCGAAGAAAAAGCTCTCGAGAAAATAGAGTTTTATAAAAGTATTTTCGGGGACAGATTCTATTTAGAAATTCAAAGAACTTCCAATCGCGATGAAGCTCTCAATAAGTTTTTTATATCCGCCTCTAAAAAGACGGGTGTAAAACTTGTTGCAGCCAATGAACCACATTACATGTCTCAAGATGGGGCTTTTGCGCAAGAAGCTCTCATGTGTATTCAAGCGGGTAGAACTCTTCAGGAAGAAAAGCGTCCGCGTTTACCAAGCGATCAGTTTTATTTTAAGTCGTCTGCGGAAATGCGAGAACTGTTTCAAGATCTCCCTGAAGCTTGCGACAACACATTAGAAATTGCGGCCCGTTGTGACTTGAAATTCCAGTTCAATGATGAAAAGGGAAACAAGATTTATCATCTTCCTAGTTTCCCCGTTCCTGAGGGAGTGACGGTCACCGAAGAAATTAAACGCATGTCGGAAGAGGGTTTGGCTAGACGTTTTGAGGAAATGGTCCAGCGAGATGAAGGTATTTCTGCGGATAAAAAACCAGAGTATTACAAACGCCTCGATTATGAATTGGGCGTTATTGATCGCATGGGATTCAACGGATATTTTCTCATCGTCCAAGATTTTATAAACTGGGCGAAAATGAATGACATTCCTGTTGGGCCGGGTCGAGGATCTGGCGCAGGGTCACTCGTTGCTTACTCTCTAAGAATCACTGATTTAGATCCTTTAAAATACTTTCTGCTTTTTGAACGGTTCTTAAATCCAGAGCGTATCAGTATGCCAGATTTTGACGTCGATTTTTGCCAAGATAGACGTTCCGAAGTCATCCATTACGTCACTCAAAAATATGGCGCGCCGTCGGTTGCGCAGATCATCACATTTGGAAAGTTGCAGGCGAAAGCTTGTCTTCGTGACGTGGGCCGTGCACTTGGAATTCCGTATGCGGAAGTAGATTTCATCGCAAAACTTGTTCCGGAAAAACTTGGCATCACGCTAAGTGAAGCCATAGCGATGGAACCACGTTTCAAAGAGATGGCCGACAATGATCCTAAGGTCGCCACACTTCTGGAAACAGCACTGAAGCTTGAAGGAATTGTCAGACACGCAAGTATTCATGCTGCGGGTGTTATTATTGCGAATCGTCCGCTCGTTGAATATTGCCCCCTTTATAAAGGCGGCGAGGGTGAGACCGTTGTTCAATTTGATATGATCAACGCGGAAGCGATTGGACTTATCAAGTATGACTTCTTGGGACTTAAAACTCTCACCATGATCAGTAACGCAATCAAAATGATTAAGAAAAATCATCCTGATGATCCCGCAGCACAATTACTTTCAACATCATCCATCAATGTGAATGACCCGTGCATTTATGAACTGCTTTCGAAAGGGGACACCGCAGGCGTGTTCCAGTTTGAAGGGGACGGCATCAGCGATCTGATTAAAAAGTTTAAGCCTTCTTCCTTTGAAGATATCACGGCTATCAATGCACTTTATCGTCCAGGTCCGATGAATATGTTGGACGAGTATGTGGCTCGAAAACATGGAAAAATTAAAGTCCGCTACTTATTTCCCGTGCTTGAAGAAGTGTTGCGTGAAACTTACGGCATTATTGTTTATCAGGAGCAAGTGCAGTTGATTGCGGCCAAGTGCGCGAATTACTCACTCGGTGAAGCGGATATTTTGCGTCGAGCGATGGGTAAAAAGAAACCCGAAGAAATGGCTAAACAAAAAGCGCGTTTCATGAGTGGTTGCAAAGAAAATAATTTAGAACCAAAAAAATCAGAAGAACTCTTTGATCTTATGGCTAAGTTTGCAGAGTATGGATTTAATAAATCTCATGCGGCCGCTTACTGTGTTGTCGCAGCCCAAACAGCTTATTTGAAAGCAAAATATCCTGTTGAATTTTACGCGGCGTTGATCACCACTGAAATGGGTGACACTGACAAGATCGTCAAATATATTAAAGACGCTGGTGAACATAATATTCCCGTGCGCGGACCAAACGTAAACACCTCAGATTATTATTTCTCTGCACGCAGGGGGGAAATATTTTTTGGACTCGGCGGAGTCAAAGGCGTTGGCGAAGCTGCGGTCCACGCTATCGTGGAAGCGCGCGATCCAAAATTAGATCAGCCTTTTGAAACAGTTTTAGAATTCTTTGAAAAAGTTGATTTGAGACGTGTGAATAAAAAAGTTGTGGAATGTCTCACCAAAGCGGGAGCCTTCGACAAACTTCACAAAAATCGCGCACAGTTGTTTGAGGGATTCGAGAAATATTTGGAAGTTGCTGAGATCAAACGCCGAGATGCAGATAAGGGCCAGGTCAGCCTATTTGAAATGGAAGCATTTGAAGACGACGAGAAAATTGAACTTCCAGACCGAGAAGACTGGCCCCGCAGTCAAAAACTGAGTTATGAAAAAGAAGTTTTGGGTTTTTACATCAGTGATCATCCGCTTAATGGGCTAGAGGGTGTCATTAAAAATCATGTCACCGGAAAAATCTCAAATTTAGCTAATGAAGGTCACAAGAAAAAAGTAGCCATTGGTGGAATGGTGGCCTCCCTTAGAGAGATCATCACCAAAAAAGGTTCGCGCATGGCTTTTGCGCAATTTGAGGATCAAACGGGGACTGTGGAAGTTGTTGTCTTCCCAGACACGTTCACAAAATATCAGACGATCCTTAAATCAGGCCGCGCACTCATTCTCAAAGGTATTCACGAACGTGAAAATGATACCAGTAAACTCATTGCCGAAGAATTTCAGTTGGTCGATTCACTCTCGCTTTCTGCACGGGAGTTGGTTGTCAAATTCTCTGCTACCAACCTTCAGCCTGGAGATTTAATAGAGCTCAAACGAATATTGGCCAAGCACAAAGGGATTGTAAAAAGCCGCTTGGATTTGGTGATTCCTGATCTCAAACGGACTGTCACTTTAGATTTAGACGCAGAACTCGGGGTCAACCCAACCGAAGCATTCTTTGAAGATTTAGAAAAATCTATGGGCAGTCGCGCCGCAGTCCAAATGATCTAAGGCCAACTCTACGTTATCTATTGATATTCGGTTTTTTCACCTCTAGAATTGCTGTAAGAGGGATCGCATCAATGCAACGTATTAAATTTCACTTTAAATTCTACTTTTTAGCTCTCGCCGTACTCAGTTTTTTACTCATCGTAAAAACACTCCATGCCGACGACGTCATGAGCTTTATTGAAATTGGCGAAAGTGCTTCCATCGTTCCTTCCCAGGCGAGAGCCGAGTCTCTCACTTCTGCTTTGGAAAAAGGGACTTTAGAAGCAATTCAACAAACAATCGGAACTGCTCGTGCAGAAAAATCTGCAGCAGTGATTAAAAGTCGAATTCTTAATGATTCATCCAAATATGTTCAGTTTTACAAAGCCACCGAACCCGTGATGAAAGATGGAAAAACAACTCTCGACGTCACGATGAAAATTTCCATGACAGCTTTGCGCGAGATTTTAGATCGCGAAGGTTTGCTCATTCAAAATGATGATGTGTACACGATTCTGCCGGTGATTAAAATTATCGAAAGGAAGCGTGGAGTCTCCCGAAATTACGCTTGGTGGAAGGACGACGACACTCACGCTACTCCAGTTATAAAAGATCAATTCAAGCCGCTTATTTCCCAGTGGCATGTGCAAGAAGCCAAGGGCTATAAAATTTTCGATCCTTCGAATGGGAAACTATTTCCGCTCGTTTCTGATCAATTCAAACATGAAAACCTATCTCAAGAAGAAGCTCTTTTGCTCGCGCAAAGTTTTAAGGCTTCAATTGTCGTGACGGGCGAAGTTTTTGTGACCAGTGGAGAAAAGCCAGGAAAAACAAAAGCGATTGCGAAACTTTTGGGTTTCAACGTGGCTAACGGAAGGCAGATTTTAGAATTCTCAAAAACTTATGACATGATGACTTCAAAAACGAACGGTGATGTGGCTTTGCAACAAATCATGCGTGCCGCTTTCACAGATTTAGCTCATGTGATTTACGCCCAATTGCAAGACTCGTATAAAAAAGGTGAGTTTGGATCACAAACCGTGAAACTCATGGTGAGTGGAGATCTTGGTTATCAGGATCTGGAAACAGTTAAGAAAGAAATCATCACTCGCATCCCCGAAATCAGGGCGCTACGTGAAAGAAGTTTGCAACGTGGAGTTATGGCTCTTGAAGGAGATCTCGTTGGAACCGTTGGCCAAATGGTTAAAAAAATTGAAGCTTCTCGTTTTGAAAATTTTGAACTTGGCGTGGTGAATGTCACAAGCAATCAAGTGGATTTAACCTGGAAAAAAATCGCTCGGAGAGCCAAATGACAATGTCAAAATTTTCTTTACTACCGTTGGTGGCACTCATTCTCTGTGTGGGATGTGTGACCGCAAAAAACAGATCCACAGAAGAACCAAACAATATCGGTCAGAAATTGCGAAGTCTCAAGGCGGATGGTCCACGCAAAAGAGTTGTCGTTTTGCCAGTGCTCAATGACTCGGTTGAAAAAGACGCCGCCGTTGCTCGAGTGGCTCGCGATGTTTTGATTGCCGGATTGAGATCGACCGACAATTATATAATTTTGGATAATTCTGATTTGGGAAAAGATTTCGAAAGTTTTAAAAAAGACGGCGGCTATGACATGGACGGCCTAAGTAAAGCTGCCGCCGAAGCTGGAGTCATTGCGGTGATTGAAGGCCGTGTGATCGAAGTCAAAGCCCGGAAATCTGGCGATGAAGTGGGTTTACTCAGAACTATGAAAGCTGATGTCACTGTCACTGTAGGCGTACGCGTGTACGCTGCTGTAGGGAAACACGAAGTGTTTAACGAGGTGAGATCCGCACAAAGTTCAGAAAAAAATTACCGCGTGATGGATCCCGACGGTAAGCAATCCTTCGGATCTGATCCTGTTCTCATTCGAGAAGCCCTGGCTTCGGCTTTTAACGGTTTCGTTTTACCTTTGACAAAATCAATAGACAAACTCGCGTGGGCGGGAAGAATTGCTTACTCACAAGGCGAAAAAATATATCTCAACGCTGGAAGGCTCACGGGCATAAATGTTGGGGATATTTTAAAAGTGATGGAACCCGGTGAGGACATTTATGATCCAGAGACTGGACTTTTCATTGGAAAAGCTCCCGGCAGAGTCAAAGGGACATTAGAAGTTGTGAGCTATTTTGGAAAAGACGGTTGCGTCGCCATTGTGCATTCAGGATCTGGATTCAAGGAGAATGATCGAGTTGAACTCTATTAATCTTCTCTGGCAGGGGCTGGAAACTTTTGAAAATGTTTTGAAAAAGCAAATCACATTTGTCGACCGCGTCTCTTTGGGTTTTAATCCGGTGGTGATTGGATGCGAACATCCCACTGTCATCACTTTTGGAAAGCGCTCACAAAATTTCAACGATCTTCTGATACCACTCAAAGAACTTCGCTCTCAACACATCGAAATATTTACGATCGATCGGGGAGGGCACGCCACACTTCACAATCCTGGGCAACTTGTTTTGTACCCGATAGTTCCTATTCGTGATCTAGGTTTGGGTGTGAGGCATTATGTGGAGCTATTGGAGCTGACCACCGCGATTTTTCTGGCGGAGCATGGCTTGGACGTGGCTCGAAGTCATGTGCCTGGCCTTTGGATGAATGAGAAGAAAATTGCAGCTTTTGGAATTCGCGTCGATCGAGGGGTGACTCTCCATGGTCTTGCGATCAATGTGTTCAACGATCTTAAGCAGTTCTCACTGGTCCGCCAATGTGGGGCGGCTACCCGGGTGACCAATATGGAGAATGAGATGGCTGCTTTTATGGAAAAGCCTCCTCATTTTCATTTGGAAGACATGGCCCGTCACTGGACTCGCCTCTTTGAACAAAACCTTCGCGAGAAACTTATGGAAATGAAGTTGAAGAAACAAGTTGCTCCTGAGTCCACTATTAGCTAAGTTGCTGGTTCAGTTCAGTCTTTGTTTCCTGTTTACGGTAGGCGTCTTTTTAGGCGCGTAGCTCAGTTGGTTAGAGCGCAACGTTGACATCGTTGAGGTCGCTGGTTCGAGCCCAGTCGTGCCTACCATAAGTCACCCAAATCCGAAGATCGAATAAGTCGAACCCAAATCCGAAGATCGAATAAGTCGAAACCCAAATCCGAAGATCGAACCCAAATCCGAAGATCGAATAAGTCGAAAAATTACGAACCACCTAAAGGTGGTTTTTTTGTGCCTGGATGTTGCCGTTTATGATTTTCGCGGGC
>JAYTHU010000178.1:0-3054 GCA_043732305.1 Oligoflexia bacterium | reverse complement strand
GGCACCGGTTTTGTTAAGGTGAAACTAACTTTGTCGATGAGAGCTTTGGGCTGAGCTTTGCCTGAGTGGGATGACGTTTGTTTATAGGTTGATACATTAGTGGAGACCAACGTTAAAAGTCTGAAGTATGAAGTCAGTGCGGATCTGCACTCACAAGAACTCGATTTCTGGCAGACGGGGCAAGTCTGGGCAACATTCATGAACCTACGGGAACATGGATGGAACCTTGCGGTCGCCCGGGTGTAAATTCATTGTTCCCCCGAAATTTAGCTAAAGCCGAACCCTTTCAAGAACTTCCATTAAATTAAATTTCGCAATAATTTCTGGGTGGGTTGCCGGAACGTCCAAGAAATCAACTATTACGGGCACCAAGTCTCCTGCTATCCCTAAAATTTTGCCACCGAAGTGTTTCTTTTGAAGCTTGGTTAGAAAGGGTTGAATCTCTCTGAAGCTCTTTGCACTTTTAATATCCCCACGTTCAATCATGATTGAAAGAGCGAGTTCTCGTGGGGGTTCCTTCCCGCTGACAATAATATCAGAAAGCGTTTCGCCAATTTGCCACATGCGACAGAAAGCCTTGAAGTATTCAACATCAAATTTCTTTTCTTTTTTCCAACTTCTGAACCCGGAGATGCTCAATGACAAATCTTCAAATATTAGACCTAACTTCCAATAGGGAAGCTCTCTCTTCTTGAGTTTCCTGTGATCACCTTCTACGGATTTACTTAAATGCCTTAGACTTTGCCGAGCCATTTGCTTCTGAACTTCATCGCCGAATTTGGACAAGTATTGTTTGGCCCGAATCCATTTCTGCGTCAGTGGACTTGCGAGGTAAACGGAACTTATTCCAACCATGTGAGGAATCATGATGTCCGGTTGAAAGAGAGTTGCCAGCTCTTTGAGTGCCAATTTTGCTCTCATTTTAGGAATTTCGTGTTTCAAGAGTGTTTCAGAGTAAGATTTCAAATTGGCTCTTGTACTCTTAAAATATTCTGGATTTCTTTTTAATAATTGATCGAATGTGATTTTTTCTACGTCCATTTGAACTCGGGAAAATTTATCAAAGAGCGGGAGTGATTTATCTGTCATGGTGTCCGCTGAAGATAAACAGTTAGTCACAAATAGAACGGTAACATCATATTCATCGAGTTGATTTTTCTCATCAAGTGCTTGATCAATTAACCCACTACGTTCAGCTTCAGTTATTTTTGAGATTGAACTCTTGCTAATTTTTTTGAGCAACTTGATCAGCTTTTCTGCATCAAAAATCTCATTTCTTGAAATAAGTTGGAGTCTCCAGCGTACAGCTTCTCCGTCGGTTACTTCAGATGGAATAAATAATTTTGCAAGTTGGGCTTGCGGGTCTTTTATTGGAGCTGACATATTTCCCCTTACGGCATTTAGCCTGATGGCTCTCGCAGAAGCACGTTAAAATGGGAAAAACGACGTAATAAATTGAAATCATTTCAAAGAAATAAGTTGCTCCGATTCTCAATTGATAAGACTCTCACGCAAATGACAACCTTTGAAACCCAATACCTCATAACTCAATATGGCCTCGTACAGGGCAAGCCGTCCTTCTCGCGACTATCTATTTTTACCGACAACTTGTAGCCAATGACAATACGAGAGAGAAAAGAGTCAACGAATTAGAAATAAAACATTGGTGTAAGTGCATTTTTCGGGTGGTCGATTCCGGCGGTGCGCTACAACGGGCTGGGGAAACAGCCCGAAAAAGATTTCCAGATAAGATCATTTTAATTCTTAAAGCTTACGACGAATTATATGTCGAAGAACCGTCAAGGGATCGCCCTGTCCTCTATAAATTTCTTGAAACAATGGATGCAATGGAAAGAGGCAAGTGGCCCTCTTGGACCGATGCCATGGCCGGTAAACTGGATATTTATAAATAAAAGTAATTTAAGGAGATGTACTTCTGCAGTTATCGCGTCAGCGGTCTCGGGAGTGATGTTGCTTCTAAATGGAGTTTTTGAAAGGAGGGCCAGGCTTAAAGAGACGCTACTTACTCTTGCGTTTCATCTTGCTAAGGAAAGAACTGATTTGGTTGTGAAACTTGCGGATAAATCAGGAGGGATCGCGACTCTGCGAGACTCGATATTTTTAGCCGAGGGGTATCACAAATGGCTACAACACCTATACTCGAAAGGGGTTCTCCCTAAAGAAGCTCACGATGCCGAGGCTAAGTCGAAATAGTAGGCCCTGAATAGTTATATAAATCTTTCAAAACCATTTCAATTTGCGGCACTTGGCTTACCCCTGGGTGTCTATTACCGTTATCTGGATATGGCATAGGTTTGCATTTGTAGCTTCTGAAGTTAAACCTATTTTGGAGTTGAAAATGAAGTCAGCTATTTTTCTCGCGGTATCTCTTGTATCAATCGCCTCAATCTCGGCAAATGCATCAACATTAAAAGATTATGTTGGGTCATATAAAGTAACCTCCGTAACTTGTGGAGATACAAACGGCCTCCAAAAGACCTGTAGCCAAAACAACAAGGAAACTCTCAATATTGTGATGATTGAGCAAACTCCCTGCGTCCAGTTCGGAGAAAATGGCGGTTGGGGAATGCAATATTGCATGAACTTCGCTCCTGGTGTTTCAACCACAGAGCCTAAGTTTGATAGCACTGATTCTCATGGGACTATGAGATACAACATGGAAGTGAAGAGCGACGGAACCGGCCTCAGCTTCTTGTGGCGCGTTTACGACAACCCAACCTATCCCAAAAATCAACTCAGTAAGAAAATGATGGATGGAACAGCCGTTTATCATCTTCAAAAGATTTAAGACACCCGAAGCTCTTCGGGGACGGTGGTCTTAGAGATGTTTGGTTGGGTAAAAGCGGACCATAAATAGGTTCGATAGTCGTCCACTTTGCCCCGCCATTCGTTACATGGCAGGTTTTCGATACAAGAGTTAAATAGCTAGAATCACAAACAAATGGTTTCAATGAGTTACAAGATCCAACGCAAGCCATCGTCACAGAATATCACACACTATCACGGTCGTGATCTTAGTTTGATCTTACTAAA